>CAYOHQ010000034.1:0-14750 GCA_964403805.1 uncultured Thioalkalispiraceae bacterium
GTTTAACAAACAAGCTTATCAACTAAAAATAAAGAGTTTATTAAAATACAGAAGACTAAGTAACAATGAAGAAATAATGTGTTAATAGTGAATTATATTGTATGGCTATTAAAGTGTTTTAGGAAAAGTATTTAACTAAATAACATTATTTTATATTAGTAGTTTATTTTAAGAAAATTTTTAGGATCTATTTATTCGACTTACTCGTTTTTGTTAAAATCTCTAAAAAATATCTAAAATTTTATTTTCGATTTATTTAAATTAATTCGTCAGAAAAATAGTAAACATAGCCGCTGATATTGCTTTAGATTCACTCAATTAAGACGCTTTATGGCTAAATAAAAACTAACGACTATAGTATATAAGTAGCATTTTTGTTGAATTTTACGGGTATAACACTACTCAGACCCGCTATCAGTAAGGTATACTTATTAAAATATTAGCATATATTAATATGTATCTTTTTTAGTCACATACAGCGTTACTTAGGTTTATCTAGCACTAAAACCACTATTTTTAAGAGGTATAAAATGTCCGCAGCTACAGGACGCGCAGTCGAGCAGTACAATTACGATATAGTTAAAAAATTTACCATAATGGCCGTTATTTGGGGTGTCATTGGGATGAGCGTTGGCGTTTATATCGCCTCAGAATTAACCTGGCCTTTTTTAAATTTCGACATTCCGTATATTACCTTCGGCCGGTTACGACCGGTTCACACAACATTAGTTATTTTTGGTTTTGGTGGCAGTGCGTTATTTGCTACTTCCTACTACGTTGTGCAACGTACCTGTCAGGTGCGGTTATTTCATGATGGTTTAGCAAACTTCACATTTTGGGGCTGGCAAATTGCAGTCACATTAGCAGCTCTTTCCTATATGGCAGGTTATACTCAGGCGCGCGAATATGCAGAAATGGTATGGCCGATTGACCTTCTAATTACTATTACCTGGGTTGCGTATCTGGTTTTATATGTCATGACATTACGTCAACGTTCACAACCGCACATCTATGTAGCGAACTGGTTTTTTATCGCATTTATTTTAGCGACTGCAATTTTACATATTTTTAATAATATGGAAGTTCCGGTTGGATTATTCTCGCTGAAATCGTATAGCCTGCATGCCGGTGTGCAAGATGCGATGACGCAATGGTGGTATGGCCATAATGCAGTTGGCTTTTTCTTAACGGCTGCTTTTTTAGGAATGATGTATTACTTCGTGCCCAAACAAGCCGGGCGTCCTGTTTATTCTTATCGTTTATCTATTATCCATTTTTGGGCTCTGTCATTTTTGTATATGTGGGTGGGTGCACACCATTTGCATTGGACCGCACTGCCTGATTGGACATCAACTTTAGCCGCAACATTTTCAATCTTGTTACTACTGCCATCATGGGGCGGCATGATTAACGGCATAATGACCTTATCGGGTGCCTGGGACAAACTACGTTCTGATCCGGTGATTCGATTTATGATTGTTGCCTTGTCTTTCTATGGTATGGCGACTTTTGAAGGACCATTAATGTCGTTGAAGAGTGTTAATGCGTTATCACATTATACTGACTGGACGATTGGTCATGTGCATTCCGGCGCCTTAGGATGGGTCGCATTTATTACCTTTGGATCGTTCTACCACTTAATCCCGCGTTTATGGGATACCAAAATGTACAGTGAAAAATTAATCTTCCTGCATTTCTGGTTAGGAACCATTGGAGTTGTTCTTTATATCAGTGCGTTGTGGGTTGCCGGTATTGGGCAAGGCTTAATGCTTCGCGCTTTCGATTTATTCGGTAATTTAAATTATACCTTTATCGAATCAGTTCGATTCTTACATGTGCCCTATGCGATTCGAACATTAGGTGGTTTGTTGTTTGTGGCAGGCATGATAATCATGGCATATAACGTCTATATGACAGTTCGAAATGCCAGTAAAGAACAAGCAGCGATAGAAGCAAAAATAGCAGCTAAGTTAGCAAAAGCCTAAACATTAAAAATTTGGAAACTTAAATGAAACATGAACAGATAGAAACAAATTCAGGCTTACTTATTATATTAACCCTATTTGTGATTAGTCTTGGTGGGTTAGTTGAAATTGTGCCATTGTATTTTATTGATGACACCATAGAAAAAGTGACTTACGAAGGTAAGGAAACAATTCGACCGTATACACCGTTAGAATTATTAGGCCGCGATATTTATCAGCGTGAAGGTTGTTATTTATGTCATTCGCAAATGATTCGACCATTTAGAGATGAAGCATTACGTTATGGCCATTATTCATTAGCAGCAGAATCGCAATACGATCATCCATTCCAATGGGGTTCAAAACGAACCGGTCCTGATTTAGCTCGTGTTGGGAAAAAATATTCTAATCAATGGCATGTTCAACACTTAAATAATCCGCGTTCGGTAATGCCGGATTCGATAATGCCGAATTACCCCTGGTTATTAGAAAACCAACTTGAATACAAAGACATTGCAGATCGAATGCGAGCATTAAAAGTAGTTGGCGTACCTTATTCCGCACGAAAAGCTGAATTTGAAAACAATACTAAACGTTTTGGAAATGATGTTGCAAAAATGTTGGATATTAATCAAGCAGAAACAAATTTAATTCAACAAGCTTCAGAAGAAAATTATGATGGTACTCATGACGATATTACAGAAATGGACGCCTTGGTAGCCTATTTGCAAGTACTTGGAACCATGGTCGATTTTAAGAAATTCGACGACGGCCATTTTGCTGAATTTAGATAATTTTAATTATTCGATACTGAACATGGCAGAATTTCTAAACTGGTTTACAAAAATGGAATACACCAAACCGGCTGTATTGGTGTTATTTAGTATTACATTTGTGTTGCTAATTATTTATGTCTATAGCAACAAGAAACGCAGCTCACGATTGGAATCGTATAAAAATATTCCATTCGAAAATGAAGATGGACAACCTGATAGTAAAACTGAAAACAACACGAAACAGTAAGTAAATAATTATGGTAGATAAAATTAAAAAATCGAAAACAGCAGCTCAAACAACCGGGCATGCCTGGGATGGAGACATTCAGGAATTCAATAATCCACTGCCTAATTGGTGGTTATGGGGTTTTTATGCTTCAGCGGTATTTGCGATTGTGTATTGGGTATTTTATCCAAGTTGGCCGGTTGGTAATAGTTACTTAAAAGGCGCATTTAATGATATTGAATACGTCACGCAAGATGGTAAAAAACATCAACGACACTGGAATACCCGTTCATTGTTTTTAAAGGAAATGCAACTCGCACGAGAGCATCAGCAAAAATATGTCGATCAGGTAAATCAGTCGAGTTTCGAACAAATAACAAAAGATCAAACTTTATCAGAATTCGTTAACTCAAAAGCAAAAGTATTGTTTGCTGATAACTGTGCTCCCTGTCATCAGGTTGGTGGTGGCGGAAAAATTGGCGCATTTCCGAATTTAGTGGATGATAGCTGGTTGTGGGGTGGTAGTTTTGCCGAGATCCAAAATACTATTCAAAATGGTCATGTAGGATTTATGCCCGCATTTACTGAAACGCTAAATGAAACCCAATTAACTGACGTTGCTTCTTATGTCTTGAGTTTGTCTGAAAAATCAAATCAAGTAGCTGCTTCAAAGATAACCCAAGGACATAAAATATTTAGCGGCCAAATCGGCGGTTGTTTTTATTGCCATGGAGAATCGGCAACGGGTCTAAAGAGTACTGGAGCAGCAAATTTAACAGATAGTATTTGGACAATTGCAAATATACCCGGTGCTCAAACATATAACGAGAAGTTAACTGCCGTTAAAAATGTTATTAAGTCTGGTGTTAAACGAGAAATGCCATCGTGGCTAGATCGATTATCTCCAGTGGAAATTAAAATTTTATCTGTTTATGTCCATGAGTTAGGTGGTGGTAAGTAATATACTTAATTCTAGGATCGTTATTTAAATTGTAATTATTTATCGTAATTTGAAAAGAGTAAAAAAATGAGGATTTGGAATCGGGATAGACCGATCAAGACCGTCTGCTTCATGGATGACGCAGTCGAGCGGCCAGGGATGGCGAATAGCGAGTCTTGATTGGGCTATCCTGATTTCGAAGCCGGCGGATTGAGTAGTAATTTTTTTATTCTCCTGGTTTTTAAAATATGCTGAGTAGTTACATTAAAATAAATGAGGAGGATAAGCAGACACTGTTTATCCTTTTTTAGTTGTAAGTTTTTAAAATAGTAATTATAAAATTTAAGTGAATAGTTTATATGAATGGTAAGGTCATTCAAGAGCGGATACCGGTTGTTCCCCGATCGGTTAAAGGACGGTTTAGAATACTAAAAACCGCGATCCTGCTATTTGCGTATAGTGTCTATTTTCTTCTTCCGTGGTTACCCTGGCAACGAACTGTAGGACCAAATCAAGCGATATTGTTTGATATTGTTGATCGGCATTTCTATATTTTTAATCTGGTTGTTTATGCTCAGGATATTTTCTGGTTAGCCGGCTTACTTCTCATTGCCGCATTGTTATTGTTTTTAGTAACTACTATTTTAGGTCGCGTATTTTGTGGTTATTTTTGCTTTCAACCTTTGTGGACCGATGTCTTTATATTTATAGAAAAACTGGTGCAAGGAGAACGAAATACCAGAATAAAACTGATTAATAGTAATTGGAATAGTCATAAAATTTCAAAAATAATGTTAACTCATTTTTTATGGATTTTAATGGCATTAGTCACTGGCTTAACGTTTACGTTATATTGGGGGCATGCACCTGAATTGGTAGTGCAAGTGTTTACTGGTCAGGCACCGTTTGCTGCATATGCAACGACACTATTTTTAGCAACAACTACCTATTTTATGGCAGGTTTAGCACGAGAACAAACCTGTACCTACATGTGTCCCTATGCACGCTTTCAATCAGCAATGTTTGATGACAATACCTTAACTGTAACCTACGATCAGCAACGCGGCGAACGCGCCAAAGGGCGACAAAAACCACGCACAGGAATGACGGATCGAAATACCCGAGTTGAACATAAAGTCGGTGATTGTATTGATTGTGGTTATTGTGTGCAGGTATGTCCAACCGGTATTGATATCCGTGATGGCATGCAATACGAGTGTATTACCTGTGCCTTATGTATCGATGCTTGTGATACTATTATGGAAAAAATCAATTATCCAACGGGTTTAATCCGTTACAGCTCAGAGGCTCTTGAACAAGGGCATAAAACCAAATGGTTACGGTTAAATGTAGTGGGTTATGGATTAATTACACTACTTGTAGTTGCTTTATTATCCTGGAGTATTTTAACACGTGCTCAATTAGAGTTAATTGTGCTTAAAGTAAGGCAACCTTTATCGGTAACATTATCCGATGGCCGAGAACAAAATCGCTATGAATTAAAAATAAATAATAAAACACCAAAACCATTGGAGTTTACAATTAAAATTAATGGCTTAGAGAATTCTGAATTGACAGTTGGGGATTTTGATCATTATATTGTTAATGCCCAAAGCTCGGTTCGTATTCAAGCAAAAGTGAGACAACATCCGAAATATGCTACCGATTCACGGCAATCATTCCAGTTTGTAATTGAGCCTAAACGAAGAGCGGATCTAAAAAAATTGGTATGGAGATCAATATTTTCAATACCAGAAGCAAGAGTAACAAAAGGCGATACAGGTCAATAAGATGATTATTACATTAAGCAGTGGAGTCATTCTTATTAGCGTTATTTTTTTTATAGTAAAAGGTTTAACAAAAATGCCATCAAGTGTAGTGGGCGCTATTGTTGCCGTTGTTACTTTAGTGGTTTTTATGCCGTTAGCTATTATTTATTGGCCAGGTGGCGATATCTTTGCAATTCATCTGGCTATTTATATGATTACAGTTTATGCGCTGGCAATTATCACCGGCCAACATGAAAAAAATGCTGGCGTTCATTGGGCGCCTGTTACAATTATTGGTTTTTTTGTAGTGTTGGTATTGGTAGATTCATTTTTTGTAACAATTTCAGATAAAGGATTAAGCTCTGAAGTTGCAAATTTAGTGTTACCAAAATCCGATGATGATTCTAAGGCAACTTATAATTACCCCGGTAAAGTAGTTCATGACTATTATCAAAAAGAAAATTTATATAATGACTACCTTAAAAATATTGAAGCTCGGCATAATAGTCAATGGAAAATTAAAAAAGGCTGGTTAATAGCACCCATCGTAAACCAAGAGGCAACCTTTCAGATTCAAATTAAAGATAAGAATGAAAATGCTATTACAAACGCAAATATTACCGGGCAATTTATTCGATTTTCAAATAGTCGCCTAGATCAAAAATTTTCCATGAAATATATAGATAATGGTATTTATCAGGTAATGGTTAATTTATCAGAACCTGGACGATGGGGATTGGTTCTGAAAATCCATCATGCTTCTACTGATTATGAAATAGAAGGTACAACGACTGTAAGCTTAAGATAATGTCATGACTAGTTCGGATACACAGAAAAGATGTTATCACTGCGGTCTTGATGTCCCTAAAGCAAGAGATTATAGCATTACAATTTTTGATCAAAAACGATCCATGTGCTGTCCCGGCTGCCTGGCTGTAGCACAGGCAATAGTTGATAATAAATTAACACAGTTTTATTCCCACCGGACTACTAACTCAGAAACTGCCGCAACTGATAGCGCAAACATAATTAAGCAGTTTGAATTATACGACAACGCTGTATTACAAGATGCTTTTGTTAATCATGAAGGTGAGTTTAGTGAAGCAGCATTAATGCTCGAAGGAATTGTGTGCGCAGCCTGTGTTTGGTTAAATGAAAAACACGTTAATGCATTAATTGGTGTTAAGGAATTTCGCATTAATTACTCAACACACCGTGCCTACGTTATTTGGGATGATAGCATAATCAAATTAAGCAATATTCTAAAAGAAATTCTAAGCATAGGTTATCGAGCGCATCCCTATGACGCCAGTCAGCAACAGAAATTAATCGAAAAAGAACATTCATTGGCTTTATGGCGAATTGCTATTGCTGGTTTGGGTGCTGTGCAAGTGATGATGTTTGCGGTTGCCATGTATGCGGCAGACTCTGCCGCAGAAGGTGTTGCCAATTTTAATATGGATGAATCGCTTAGAAATTTAATGCGCTGGGTTAGTTTGGTATTTGCTTCACCGGTAGTATTTTTTTCAGCACAGCCTTTTTTCAAATCAGCTTGGCGCGATTTAAAACGTTTTAATATAGGGATGGATGTCCCGGTGACAATTGCAATTATTTCTGCTTTTAGTGCCAGTGTCTGGGCGACAGTAACTCATCAAGGTGAAGTTTATTATGATTCGGTAACAATGTTTACCTTATTTTTATTATCGGGTCGATTTTTAGAAATGCGGGCACGGCATAAGGCCGGCTACATTACAGAACAATTAATCCGGCTTTTACCCACGTTGGTTACTAAAATAGTCGCTAATAAGCATGAAATAATTTCTCGAAGTGAATTAACGCCGGGTGATGACGTCTTGGTAAAAGCAGGTGAAACAATACCAGCCGATGGCAAAATTGTCGATGGAGCCAGTTTAATTGATGAGTCGATTATCACCGGCGAAAGCCAGCCAATTGAGAAGAAAAATAATGATAGTGTTATCGGTGGTAGTATAAATACGGCAAACCCGATAACGATTAAAATTGAAAAAGTAGGGGCTGATACTGTTATCGCCGGTATCAGTAAATTATTAGAACGTGCACAAACTGAAAAACCTGAAATTGCCAAAATAGCGAATAAAGCGGCATCGTGGTTTGTCGTTGTTCTAATTTTAATAACGTTTGCTGTCGGTATATGGTGGTATCTAAATGATGCAAGCCGGGTTTTCGAAATTGTTTTATCGGTATTAGTCGTTACCTGTCCGTGTGCTTTATCTTTGGCGACTCCGGCGGCGATGACTGCTATAACCGGTGCATTAACACGCTTTGGAATATTAACCACGCGCAGTAGTGCTGTTGAGACATTGGCGAAAGTAACACATGTCGTCTTTGATAAAACCGGAACATTAACCTATGGTAAACCAAGGCTGATTAATACCAAAATATTAAGCGATATACCAGAAAATAAAATTTTTACTATAGCCGCATCCATCGCACAATATTCCGAACATCCTTTATCAATAGAGTTGTATTTAAAATATAAAAGTTATATTAAAAATGCAGATTGCAAATCAATAGAAAACTTTACCGGACGTGGTATATCGGGAGTAGTAGCCGGTACTGAATATATTTTGGGTAATGCATTATTCATGCAACAACATTTTAATATTAATTTTTTTGAAAATAATTCTGAGTCAAGATCGCTAGTCTATTTAGCAAATAGTCAAAATATTCTTGCGCGTTTTGATTATGAAGATGTTATCCGGGAGGATGCCATTGAAACCATCAATCAGTTAAATCGATTAGGCATAAAAACGCTATTACTCAGTGGAGACGATGATGCTGTAACAAAAAATGTTGCAAAACAATTTCAATTTGATTCAGTTCATGGCAACTGCCGGCCACAGGATAAATTAAATCTGATTCAGGTATTACAAGAAAATAAAGCAGTTGTAGCAATGATCGGTGATGGAATTAACGATGCGCCAGTATTGGCCGGAGCGCAGGTATCGATGGCAATGGGTAGTGCAACACAATTAGCACAAGCAAGTGCCGACATGATTTTACTATCAAATAAATTAATTCAAATTCCATTTGCGATTAAAATGAGTAAAAAAACCATGCTGATAATTAAACAAAATATTAGCTGGGCGATTATTTATAACCTGGTAGCATTACCATTAGCGGCTATGGGCGTTATTGCACCATGGATGGCGGCATTGGGTATGTCGGCCAGTTCATTGTTAGTTGTTAGCAATGCACTAAGACTAACAACGCTTAAACTTACAAAGGAAGATGAGTCTGACCTTTGATATGCTGAGTTAATTTGAGTTCGGCAATAGCTCTGGTTTCAAATGGACCTCGATTGCCATCGCGACAATGAAAGTACCAGCCGTGATTTTGAGTAAAGTAGAAGCGATCGGCTTTTAGTTTATATTTGTGGATTTGTTCTTGATCGTCTTGTTGAACTAAATTAATAACAGAGGTCATTTTTAATATCAGCCTGTAGTCAAGTTTGTTTTCAGGGACAATGAGAGTAAACTTTAACCGACTATCTGACGCTTATCTGTCGGACATAGCTGATCATTTTGTCAGATTATTCTTACAATATGGCTAGATTTGACTATGCTTTAGGAGCTATATGGAGATTTTGTATTTATTAATACCGTTAGCAGCAGTTGTCATGATTATTGCTTTATTCGGGCTTATCTGGGCTATTAAAAGCGGTCAATTCGATGATATGGAAGGCCCAGCGCATCGCATTTTAATGGATGATGATGATCCACTAGTGCCAGGAAACACCACACAACTAGACAATAAAGACCAGGATTGATATATTAGTAAAATCTTATATATAATTAAACGAAACTAGAGAATTAACAAATGAAAGAGTTATTAACGTTCCAAAATTTCCCATTACTAATCGTGATCGCTTTAATCGCTATCGCTACGGTTTCATTAATTAGTGTTTTACTGTTAGGCTAATGAGCGGTAGCGTTATATCCAGTATTTTCTGTTTTTTTTCAATAAGTTAACTTACTACCCCACAAATCTCATACTATTCCAATGGTAAAGTTAAAGTTTTAGCTTGGTTTACCGTTAGCCCTTCTTTATATACTGTATTTTTCAAGAGATATGAAGGACTTGGCAAAAATAACGAAGCACTATTCAGCCCCTGGAAACACCTGTTTTACACGGTGTTTATGTCGCACTAACTGTGTCTCACTATTTCTGTTTCTCACTTTCGGGCTTAATATATTTTTAAATCCATCGTTATCGTATGCTGTGACTAAAAAAACCGATTTAAGGATATTAATCGATGTCTCTGGTAGCATGAAGGTGAACGATCCTCAAAATTTACGGACTCCATCTGTCCGACTTTTAATTGGTTTAATTCCGAATGGAACAAGAGCTGGAATTTGGACTTTTGGTAAATACGTTAATATGCAAGTTAAACACGGTGTAGTAAATAAACAATGGAAGAAACAAGCAAGAGCAGCTGCTAAGAAAATTCATTCGCGTGGCTTGTATACCAACATCGAAGATGCATTAAAAAAATCGACTTTTGACTGGAAAACCAGTGATAAAAAAACCAATCGCCATATTATTTTACTAACTGATGGTGTCGTTGATATATCAAAAGATTCAAAAATAAATTTAAAATCACGCAATAATATAATTAATTTTTATTTGCCAAAGTTAAAAAAAGCCGGTGTGAAAATACATACTATTGCACTCTCAAAACAAGCAGATCATGAATTGCTTAAAATGTTATCAGTATCAACAGATGGTTGGTATGAATTAATTGAAGATCCAAAAAAACTGCATCGAGTATTTTTACGTTTGTTTGAAAAATCGACTACGGCAAATGCATTACCGTTGAAAAATAATTTATTTAAAGTTGATAAGTCAATAAATGACATGACCGTACTGTCGTTTCATTCTCAAAAAACAGCAACTAAATTGATAAGCCCTTCGAACAAAATTATCACTAGAAAGAAAAAGCCGAAATCAGTGACATGGTTTCACGAAGAAGGTTATGACTTAATTACAATAACAAAACCGGAGGTGGGTGATTGGAAATTGGATGCGCCTGTGGATAAAGACAACCGTGTTTTGGTTGTTACAAATTTAACACTGTCAATAAATGATATCCCAAATAATGTTTTATTAAATGAAAGGATTTTATTAAATGCCGAGTTAAAACAAAAAGATAAGAATATTAAGAATAAAAATTTTCTACAATTGGTAAAAGTTAATGCGGTTAGTAAATCATTAAATAGTCCGGATAAAATAATTAAATTTTATGATGATGGGAAAAAACGGGATGAACATGCTGGTGATGGTGCTTACTTTGCAGAGATGCGCAGTCCATTACGATCGGGGGTATTTGAGTTAGTTATCAGTGCCGAGGGGCCAACATTTCAGCGGCAACGACAATATATAATTAATGTTTTTAATGGCTTGGCAGATATTGAAATTCATGATGGTAAAGATACAAAGCCGTTTACTGTTGAAGTGATTCCTCATAAGGGGCTCTTACAAGATGCTTCAGTTGATATCAGTTATGAGATCGATAATAATAAAGTAGTTAAATTTAAAAAAGATGAGCACGGTCACTGGAAAATTGAATTGCCTGATTCTGCCGCTGGGAAAAAAGTTTCGTTTACAATTTCGGGATTAAGACAAAATAATAAAAGTGTTGAAATGCAGATGGAACGTATTTTACCTACACGGGTTAAAGAAATAAAAAAACCGAAAGAGAATAAAATAAAAAAAACTAAAAGTAAAAAAGAACATCCTGCTACCGAACATAATAAAAATCATAAAGAAGAGGGTGGCTGGTTATCTGTATTAATATGGGTTTTGATAATAAACATTATATTAATACTGATAGCCGCAATTGTGTATTTTACAATTAAAAAAATTAAAGCTAAACGTGCTGTTACTGATAAAGCGGAATTGGAATTATGAGCGATTCCTTGACAACATTTTTAATTATAATGTCCGAAGCAGCAGGATTTTTTGCAATTGTTATTACAATTTTACTAGTGTTTCGAATTCGAAGTGGTATTACGCTTAAACGAAGCGCTAAAAAATTCGTCAAACGAATCAAAAATGAAAACTCCGATCATAGTGAAAAATTAAAAACTATTTTAATAAATGATTATTCTTTGGATGACTCTACAGCGAGCAGTGCTGTTGATAATTTAATTGAACAAGAGCATTTACTTTACAGTAAAATTATAGATTTATACCTTGGAAATAAAAATCAAACATTAGATGATATCGATGATGACGTTAAAAATTTAACAGAAGTGATGCATGGGGTCACTGTTAGCTCGTCCACTATTTTTGAAGATGCGGGTGGCCAAAGTGATCAAACCGATGGTGCAGATGAGAAGGTTAAAAAATTACAAGAAGATTTGAAGATAATAAAACTTGAAAAAGATAAAATACAAGCTGAAAAAGAACAAGTTCAGGAAGAGTTAAAAGACGCAATGGATACCATGGAAGGCATGATGACAGAATATGCATCAATGTATTCGGGTGGTGGTGTTAACCAAAGCGAATTAAAGCCCGATGACGATATTGCAAAAGTTAAAGATAAAATTAATGAAATTAAACAAAAATCAGAGGATAGAGAAAAAGCTGAATCTGACAACACGGATGCGGATATTGACTTAAACGTCGATGTTCCTGATCTTGATATTGGAGAAGAAAATTAATAGAAAGAATCAATTTTAAAAATAAATGCAGCAAGCAAGGTTATATTCGTTATCATGAGTAACAAAACTAATCGTTTTAATTTGAATTTTGAAACGAGCATATTATTAAATTTACTTTCAATATTGTATACTTTTTCTGATAAAGCATTTTTTTGTTTATTCTCAATAACAAGAGAGGTTAAGTGTTTTGCAAAGCTATCGGGTGTTATAAATGCTTCATCTGAGTGTTTATCTGCAAGTAATAAGTTATCATTCTCACAGAGTGCGGTATAAAAATGAAGTTTGGTATTAAGTAACTCTAATACTATATCGGTGTTATCCCATTTTCTATTATCCCAACAATTAATGCCATCATGAATTATGACTATGCCTTTAATTTTATCGTTTAAAGCAGCATCTTTTATCCCTCTAATAATATTGTCATTAGTATCGAAATTACAGACTGAAAGAACCACGTCACTATAATGTATAGTTTGATTTGTTTTTGAGATGAAATCTGCAAACCCTTGTCGTGTGGATAATATACACAGTTGGTTGAAGCTATGTTGCGAGAGAAACTGTTTTAATGATAATTTCGTGCGACTAACATCATTTTCAAGAATTTGAGCTGGTAAATTTTCTGTTTTGTATTCATTAACCATTTCGCCTTCAATTGAGATTTTAATACCATCTCTTTGGTAATTTGGGCTGGTATGCAACACTCCTAATATCTCGATGTGTTGGCCATGCAGTTGTAGTTGAGTATTGGGTCTAATTTTAAATTCGATACAGCTATGTGAATCGCCAATCTCACCATAGAGGTATATCGGTGCTTCCCGGTTTGGCCATGGTCGGATATCGAGTACTTCACCACGAATTTTTACTGCGAACTTAGGCGTTTCTACTTTTAACATGTTGAGCAATGTTGTTGTAGAAAGCGAATCACTACTGATGTTGGGTGACTCTGTATGTACAGGGTTGCAAAAAGCTTTACGATCCATGTGTAGCCTCGGTAACTTTAATAATTATTTTTAGGTACTACTAGTGTTTTCTTTAAAGCTATCAAACCTTTTTTCTAAATTGCTTAATTCAATAAATAATTCATGCACGCAATTTTCTGAATGTTGAAGTACATTGTCAAAACTTTGTAATTGTTTTTGTAATTTTTCATCATATTCATTGCGATCGCCCGATATGTATTTTTGGAACGATATTATTTTTTTTCTAAGTGGTAAATTATTGAGCTTTTTAATGAGCGTCATATTAATATTTCGGCGCTCAAACATTTTTACGAGCATTTCCATAGGAATCTTCTTTATCGCATCATTAAATTTTTCATTTGTACTTTTATCAAGCGAACCGTGTTTTTCAGTGACTAACATGATATCTGTACGATATATGTATTGCTTTAACGCTTCTTCTATATACTGATAATTTAGTAATGCATCAGGAAATTTGTGAATATAATTTTTTACCATAAGTACTGTATTTTAAACACAATTTGATTAAGAAACTATTAATATTGGTTATACAAGAGTAAATGAATTATATAAGAGAGTGGTGATTTGTATTAAAAATCAATTATTTAACCATAATCCAGTATTTATTTGAAAAAAAATCATTTTTTTAATCTAGTTCTCATATTTCTGTGTCAGAATAAACTATATAAATACATAGCATCTTGATATGGAAAGTGTTTTGTTGTTGAACTGTCAATAATAAGCAAGTTTTTGTTTAATGTCGACAAATTGAACTGTAATTACTTTTCCAACTCGTGTATGTTTGTATAATAATTTTCTTAAGATCCTATTTAAGCTAATTATAGTAAGTATGTTTACGGGAGGATAAGTAAATGGGAATTTTTCAAAAATCCAAAGACAATGATGACATGGAGGCAGGCAATATGGCTCAAAATAACTCAACACAAATTAATGCTACAGACGATTCTAATCGTGATAGTCGCTGGCAGAAAAAGGGCTCAAATTCGAGTAGTACACCAGAAGAACAGGCGATTCGTGATAATCAATTAGGCAACAAAATCTCTGCTTTTAATTATGGTATCGAAGAAGCCGTTGGTTTGATGCGCAAATTACCCGATGTTGATACTGACGTCGTTATCACCGTTGTTAGAAAAACATTAGAATCTGCTAATGTACGTGTCAATGAAATTATTACTGATGCAGAAAAGAAAGAAGGTAATATTAATAAGCGCACGAATACATTAACGTCAGAAATTGAAGAATTGCAGAAAAAAATTACACTGCGAAACAAAGAAATTTCAATTCTAACGAAAGATCTGGAAGAAACAACGAAAGTTAAAAAACTGTTACAAATCGGCGAACGTGAAGCACGAGCAGCAGCAGGTAATGCGAAGTCTGTGGAGTCAGATTCA
>CAYOHQ010000035.1:0-14566 GCA_964403805.1 uncultured Thioalkalispiraceae bacterium
TTTCTATAATTATACCACAAAAATAACAAAACACTATGTTATAGTCTATGTTACAAGTAATATAAAAAATCAACTAAAATTAAACAGACTATAAAAGACATACAATTATTAGAAATTGACCATGGAATTAATTTAGCGATGTATGTAAATACTATTAAGAAGAAACTACCTGTAATAATTTCTGTTCCAATATTTGGGATGAGCACACTGAAATTAGCACTAATTTCTTTTATATAATTAAAATTAAATTTCTTAGTAAAGATTTCAATAAAAAATTCGATAGTTGCTAGTAAAATATAAATACCGTATGCAATTAATGTAATTATACCAATATATTGAAATAGCTCTGAACTTTCGTAAATCATATCCATTATAAATTTCCTTTTATTTTTGAGTTTTAATACCTAAAATTTTACTTACTAGTAGGTTATCGATGGGTTACAAAATATTTAAAATAATATGAATGGAAATATGTGAATACGATAATGAATTTTAAACATCATAAATATGTTAAAAAAATAAACACATCTGATTTAAATTGGATGTAATAAAGATGACTAATATTATGAAGAAATATTAGTCATCTTATAATAAATTACTTAGGAAATGAGTTATTAGGGCTAAGAATTAAACTTTGTTGCGATTGAATACGTTCTCGAATTAATTCCAAATGATAAGTATTAGTAAATAAATTAAAGCTGGTTGGTATGTTGGTATTTTCAAGTATAACAATCGTTTCATTAGAATCAGGATAATATTTTAATGATGCTAAGTAACCTAGGTGTTGACCATTATGCCCAAAATAGATTTTATCTTCTTTGTCCATAAATATCCCTAAGCCATATTCTGAATTTGTAATTGGTGAATTTAGCAAGGTTTCAAGAAGATTAGAGTTCATGAATTGTTTATCATTAAAAATTGACTGTATAAATATTCTCAAATCAGATGTTGTACTCACCATACCACCATCGGCAAATGCCATATTTTGTACTAAATCGTGAGTATCATACAAGATACCATTACTTTCTTCATAACCACGTGTATAGGGTAAATAGCTACCTTGGGGTTCTGAAAGATGAAACGTATTGTTTAATTCTAATGGTGTTAAAATTAGTTCACGTATTAGCTGTGTATAATGTTCATTTGTTGCCGCATTAATAATTAACCCCATCAATAAATAATTTGTATTTGAGTAACGATATTCTGTACCGGGTGTAAAATGTAATGGTTTATCCGCTGCAAATGCGAAAGCTTCTAATTCTGTTCGATTGATAGTGGGATTAGATAATAAAATTTGTATAAACGCCGGACTGTCATTTAAATAATCAAACAGTCCACTGGTGTGACTTAATAAATGTCGGATTGTTATAAGATTACTATGGGGAATATGGTCTGTGATATCAATTGGTAACCACTGATCAAGGTTATCATCTAAATTAAAAATACCTGAATCAGCTAATTTTACACTAGTTACTCCTATAAAAAGTTTTGTGATACTTCCAATTAAAAATCGATCGTTTTTTTTCATTTCTTTTTTAGTTTTTAGATCAGAGTATCCAGCTGCTAGATGAATTACACATAAATCTTTTTGATAGTAAAAAGTTGTACCTGTAATTCCACTTTTTACTGCACGTTTTAAAATCTCCTCATAATTCGAATTGTTCTCAACTGTACATAACGAAAAAGCTTCACTGGAAAATACTAAAATTGATATCAAAACTATAAATTTATATAAATACTGATTATTCTTCTTCATAATAGTGCTCCTTTTTATTTAATGTAGTATCGCTCAACGTGTCCAAGTGACCTTATTACTTGTGACATTTTCGAAAAATGTTGTTTCGATTATTGAACCTAGCTTAGATGTAAATAATGAAAAATCTGAGGCCACAACAGTTAATCCAATGTTGTACTGTGAACCTTGTTTTAAGATTGGTGTAACAGATTTCGGTAATGATGGTAAGGTAAGCTCTGAGGTATTTTTATCTATAGTTAAATTCCATTTTGTTTCTAAATTATTAGTTGCATTGAATTTCGTTATTTCAATTAACTGATAAGAAATATCGGTACCGGAAGTTAGATTCCATCTAATTGTTCCTCCGATTTGATTCGATGCAATTTGCGGAAGGTTGTCAAAATGCGATTGAATATTAACATTTGCACCACTTGCAACTTTTTGGATATAGAACCATTCTGAGTTTCCTGCAGGTGAAAATGAAGCCATTAACGACAAATAGTAATTATCGAGTTTAAAAGGATCATACGCATTTATATCTAATGGAAAATTACCGGGTATAGATTTACTGTATAGCATTACATCTTTTGATTTTGTCGTTGTATTTGAGCGAAAGGACTGATTCAGAACGTTTAAAGAATCTTGAGCAACACCTGTTGGTGGTAAAACTGAATTGATTGTAAATAAGTTTTGTAAAACAGGCTTTACTGTATTTAATACAATATTTTGAATGGTAGCTTTACCTGTTTCTGAAGTAGTAGTAATTGAAACATTTGGATATTTTACGGCATCTGTAATATACGATGTTGATGTTGCCAAATCATATGACTCTCTCAATATCCAAAGATCACCCACTAATTTACTACCTAAGGGTAAGTCAGTTGACAATTTTGCAGTGTAATCATTATTAGAACTTGAAAAAGATATACTAGAAAGTGAATCATCGTAATTGGCAAAATATGTAAAAGTTGGAAAGTTGTTATTACTCAGGTTAGTAAGTGTTCCTTTAAGTTTAATATAACTTTTTGGCAGTGTTTGTGAATTTTGAGTAGTCAATTTTTCTAATTCCATTGTTTTGACTAAATCAGGTTTTACATTATATATACTGTGCCACTCATAACCTGTTGGCCCAAAAAAATGAATATCATATTTGGTATTTTTATTAAGATTTGAAAAAGAAACTAGACCTTTAGCATCGGTAATTTTAGTATTTTCAGTATCATTATTAATTTGAACAACAACATCTTGGAGTGGATTATTAGACCGATCAAGTGTTTTAAAAGTAAACAATACAGGTTTATCCTGATTTTTACCTGATGTAGATTTATCATTATGCTTGCATGAAATGATATTGCTTGTGATAGATATTAATATAATTAGTTTAACTATTATACGAAACATATTTCTTCTCCTTGATATAAAATTATTAATTGAATATTGACAATTCACAGGTTAACTGGAGGTTAATTGAGTAGTATTAAATTTTAAAACGATTTAAATAAATCTAAATTTGCAGTATAAATTTAAAGACTAATATAATAACGCGTATAATTGTCATGAAACTTTATCAATTAACTTTCTGTTAACCATCAATTTCGTATAAACTATGATAAAAAATTTGTGAGATACTGTTAATCGTTATTCAATTTGAATTACAGTTTAATTTTATTTACGGATGTCAAAATAAAGTGTAGTGAATTTAATAAATATAATGAGCAATTTTATATCGACTTGCTTCACTCTCTGGATACCGATTTAAAAGAGCATACAAATGATAGGCCACTGTTCGAGCATCTTTATGGGATTTACCATTATTGATGAAATGGGGTAATAATGACTAAATATGTCTGACTGGCTTGTTTCATTCTATTTACAGAACCAGAATATTTTCTAGTATAACTGTACCTATAGAAAAAAGAAAAAAATTATAAGGGTATTAGGAGAAAATACCGAAATGTTTGTATCTATATTTTGCTTTGGCGATAGAAACTCCTATTATTGTAAAACTGAGAAGGATGTAGCAGTAGAAAAAAATGATTATAGTTCTGATTAAGTGCAATGAATGGAATGGAATGGAATATACTATAATATGTTGTTTGGTTTATGCTTCCATAAAACGAGCAAAACACCCACTTTATGTTTACGTGCACAATAATTAAGTATATTACTTTATTAATGGTGGGCCCGGTAGGACTCGAACCTACGACCAAGGGATTCACTCTGCCTTATTGTTTCCAATAAGAGTGGACTATCTCATCACCCTCAACCTCATGGTATCGAGTTGTTAGGGCGCGGGACGCTCTTGCCTGTTATTAAGGACACTTTAATTATAAATAATTATTTATAATCAGTCCTCAGGTAGTCTCTGCACCTTTCGACAGTGTACTGTCGACTTGGCTCAGGATTGCCGGCTATTTAGTAACAGCTACGGTTTCCCTGAATTCATCCCGTTCATTTCATGTTTTTCAACATGAACGCACCATTTTGATGAGTCCCCTGCTCTAACCAACTGAGCTACAGGCCCAAAACAAGGGTGTATTCTACACTATAATTTTAAAATACTGTATCTGAAATAGCTTATTTGAAAGTGTTTTATTGGATTTAGAGCGCTTAAATCAGGAGGGTAAAAACAGAAAACGCCCACTGATTTCGTAACCAGTGGGCGCAGTTTGGATTTTATTCAGCGTCTAGGAAACTACGCAATCGGTCAGAACGACTCGGGTGTCGTAATTTACGCAGGGCTTTAGCTTCAATTTGACGAATACGTTCACGAGTCACATCAAACTGTTTACCAACTTCTTCAAGAGTATGATCGGTATTCATATCAATACCAAAACGCATACGTAATACTTTAGCTTCACGTGCGGTTAGACCTTCGAGTACGTTTTGCGTTGTTTCACCTAAACCGGAATTAGTTGCAGAATCGACTGGTGATGTGACATTACCGTCTTCAATGAAGTCACCAAGATGTGAATCTTCATCGTCACCGATCGGTGTTTCCATTGAAATTGGCTCTTTGGCAATTTTCATCACCTTGCGAACTTTTTCTTCCGGCATTTCCATTCGAACTGCGAGTTCTTCCGGTGTGGCTTCACGCCCCATTTCCTGTAGCATTTGGCGTGAGATACGATTTAGTTTGTTAATTGTTTCAATCATGTGAACCGGAATACGAATGGTTCGAGCTTGATCGGCAATTGAACGGGTAATCGCCTGACGAATCCACCAGGTTGCATAGGTTGAAAACTTGTAACCCCGTCGATATTCAAATTTATCAACGGCTTTCATTAAACCAATGTTACCTTCCTGAATTAAATCCAGAAATTGCAGTCCGCGGTTGGTGTATTTTTTAGCAATCGATATAACTAAACGTAAGTTAGCTTCGACCATTTCTTTTTTAGCACGCCGTGCTTTCGCTTCACCAATGGACATTTTACGATTGATGTCTTTAATGTCAGTGATAGTAAGATGATGCGCGTTTTCTACATCGACCAGTTTTTGTTGTGCGCTAAGAATTTCGCCTTTATGTTCAACTAACACAGCAGAATAACTTTCACCGGCATTAATGTGTTTTTCTAACCAGTTTAAATCCGTTTCATTTTTTGGAAATGAAGTTATAAAGTGTTTACGTGGCATGTTGGCTTGGTTAACACAAATAGTCATGATAGTTCGTTCGCATGACCGGATTTGATCAATCATTTCTCTCATACGCGTTACTAATTTTTCAATGAATTTAGGTGCGAATTTAATTTCGATAAATTCATTGATCATTGAATCGCATATTTTCACGGTTTTATCGTGTGAGTAAGATTGCTTGTTAATTGCCGTTGTGTATTTTTTAAATATTGAGGCAATTTTCTTAAAGCGTTCTTTTGCTTCTTCAGGATCAGGGCCGACTGGACCAGTGTCTTCATCATCATCGGCCGATTTTTGTCCGGGTGATGGAATAACGTCGGGTGTTGTTGGATCAATAAAAGCGACCAGTAAATCATTTAAACGCATTTCTTCGGCAATCACTTTATTGCTAGCCTCAATTGTCATTTCAACAATATTGGGATGTGACAATAAAGCCGACATCATGTGACGTAGTCCGGCTTCGATGCGTTTAGCGATTTCAATTTCGCCTTCACGTGTTAGTAATTCTACTGCGCCCATTTCGCGCATATACATGCGCACCGGATCAGTAGTTCGACCAAATTCACTATCAACATTCACTAAGGCAGCGGCGGCTTCTTCTGCTGCTACTTCGTCAACGGAGTTAGAATCAATCATTAAAGTGTCAGCATCCGGGGCGGTTTCATGAACCTGAATGCCCATGTCGTTAATCATGCTGACAATATCTTCAATTTGTTCTGGATCAACTATGTCATTTGGCAGGTGGTCATTGACCTCGGCATAGGTTAAATAACCTTGCTCTTTTCCTTTCGCGATGAGAACTTTTAGTTGAGATTGCTGTTGCTGCTTATTATCCATACTTTGTACTTTTGGAAGACTCATATATTTACTTTCGATACTCTGGATTAACTTAAATTTATGTTTAAATTTCGACCATTTTGGGTGCGTGAAACCTGTATATTTTACACCATATTGGGCACTATTTCTCTTTTTGAGAACAATTTATCATGGGGAGGAGATGATAACGTTATTTTAGACTAAATTTGGGTAAAAATAAGGCGATAATACCATCCATGTTTACATCAGCTTGCTTTTAATTCCTTGCAAGTAATTGTTTTAATTCATTTTTCTCTACATCACTCAGGGAGCCTTGTTTCGATAAGTTGAGTAGCTGCTCCGTTCGCGTTTCCTTTATATTTCGTTTTAACAGTTCTAATGCACCAATAAATTCTGCATCTAATGCATCATCATCTACTAATATAGTTTGAGTTGCGAGTTTTTGCAAATGTGGAGCGGATTTTTTATCGCGATATCGTTCAATTATTGCACTGGTATTGATGTCAGGATTGTTTTGAACGAGTTTAATTAAGCTCATTAATAATTCAGCACCGGGTAGAGTGACTTCTGTAAGCAGGGCAATATCGTCAGTTAATAGCGCAAGTTGCGGCTTGTAAAGCAACAAGGTAATTAGACTTCGAATCGGTGATAAGGAGTGCTGTTTACTGCCGCCAGTTTTCCGACGAGCGGGTCGTTGATTTTCATTGGCGATGTCAGGATGATTTTTACTATTGAGAATAATGTCATTGGTTTCGAGCCCGGCAATCTGGGCGAGGTGGGTTAGCATCATTTGTCGATAAACACCGTTTGGCAGCTTGGCGATATACGGTTTGGCGTGTTGTACTAAACGAGCACGGCCATCGAGTGTTTTTAAATCCAATGATTTTGATAGGGTATTAAAGAAATACTGTGAAAATGGCATTGCAGCTTCAATACTGGCTTCAAACGTGTCTTTACCGTTATTTCGGATTTCGGTATCGGGATCCTGGCCATCGGCTAGAAACATAAAACGTAATTCAAAGCCTTCGCGCATCACCGGTAAGGCATTTTCAAGCGCTCGCCATGCCGCTTCTCGTCCAGCACGATCACCATCAAAACAAAATATCACCTGTTCACAGAGCCGGAATAATTTGCTTAAGTGCTCATTGGTGGTCGCTGTTCCTAGGGTGGCTACAGCATAACGAACACCGAATTGTGCAACTGACACAACGTCCATGTAGCCTTCAACTACTAATACTCGCTCAATATTACGCAGTAATTGCCGGGCCTCGTATAAGCCATAGAGTTCCTGGCCTTTGTGGAATAATGGTGTTTCCGGAGAATTGAGGTACTTTGCACCTTTTTCATCGCTATTGATGACTCGACCACCAAACCCAATACAGCGGCCACGTTGATCCTGAATCGGGAACATGATTCTGCCCCGAAACCGGTCGTAGGTTTTGCCTGTTTCGTTTTGAATTAACATGCCGCTATCGATTTGTTGTTCCTTGCTGTAACCCGCTTCATTGAGTACTAAATTGAGGTTATTCCAACCATCGGGTGCAAAACCGATTCCGAATTCGGCCGCAATTTCACCGCTAAGTCCTCGATTTTTAAGGTAATCTACAGCTATTTTGGCCGTGGGGTGTTGCCGAAGTTGTTGCAGATAATATTGTTTGGCCGCTTCCATTAAATCATACAGATCATGCTTTTGACGGATTTGGGCTGTTGTTTGGTCTGATTGGGAAGATGATTCACGTGGTACATCGAGCCCAGCCTGGTGCGCCAGTTCTTCGATGGCTTCAGGGAAGCTTAAATGCTCGTATTCCATCAAGAAACTGATCGCCGTGCCATGGGCGCCACAACCAAAGCAATGATAGAACTGTTTTACGCTGCTAACGGTGAATGACGGGGTTTTTTCACCGTGAAATGGGCAACAGGCTTTATATTCTTTACCGGCCTTTTTTAACGGCACACGAGTATCAATAACTTCAACCACGTCGACGCGATTCATCAAGTCATCAATAAAGCTCTGTGGGATACGTCCGGCCATGAGGTGATTTTAAACTGCTGGGCAGTTTGGATCAGTAACTATTATTCTAATTTAGCCAAGAATAGGCAGGATTATTAAAAACAATGTATAGATTTCCCTTATCGTAAATATTACACACCACTAAAAAAATTCAAAATCCATCGAGCCACTTCAAGATGTTGGGTTTCATTTTTTAATGAATCCAGCGCATCATTATAAAGTTCATCACCATAGAGTGGCTTACGCAATAACATCCGATCTTTGAGGTAGTCTACCGTAAATTCCGGGTGGCCTTGAAAGGTCAGAATTTTTCGCCCGATTCGAAAACCGGAATAGGGGCAAAATACATTATCGGCGAAACAAACGGCACCATCTGGCAAGCTAATGACTTGATCCTGATGGCTGACTAATAACGAAAACTGTTTCATCTGTGGGTGCATCCAGGAATTAGACTCAGTCACTAAACTACTGGTAACACCAACGCCCCAACCATTTTTTGACTTTTCAACTTTACCACCCAAGGCATCGGCGATCAGTTGGTGACCAAAACAAATACCAACCAGTTTGGTATCGCCATGGTTAAGGTTAATGATAAATTCTCGTAATGTATCAATCCAGGGCAGCGCATCGTAAACGCTTTCTTTACTACCGGTAAGCAAGTAACCATCACATTCATTAATGGATTCAGGGTAGTGATTATCAATTACCTGATAAGTCGTAAAATTGATATCACAATCCACTTGGTGAAATAACCGGCGAAACATAGCGCTATAGGTTCCAAATTGTTGCTCTATCGTTACATCATGTCGATCAGCTTGTAATAATCCAATGTGCATGAATTAAAGTTTACCATTGACTGCGTTAGTGAAAATGTCAGAATACTGTTCGGGTGTAAATAGAATCGGGTTGCCGAATGATGCGGCATCTTCATAAGCCAACTTTCCGATTAACTCACTTTTATCTGCCGTAATATCAATTGATTCAAGCGTATGTGGAATTCGCAACACCGATCTAAATTCGAGCACCCATTGTAAAAAACCGTCAAAGGAATAATTATTTAAATCAAGACACTGACAGACATGTGATAATTTCTTTTTAATAACCGGTTTGTTTGCCACCAGAACATAAGGTAATAAAATGGCATTCAGTAAACCATGGTGCTTGTCGTATAACGCACCAAGAGGATGCGCTAATGCATGCACCGCGCCCAATCCTTTTTGAAAAGCGGTTGCCCCCATAGTCGATGCCACCATCATGTGGCTGCGTGCCACTAAATCACCACCTTGATTAAAAGCGAGTGGTAACCATTGTTTTATTAAACGCATGCCTTCAATTGCGATGCCATCGGCAAGCGGGTGATAAAATGGTGAACAATAGGCCTCGAGATTATGCACAAAAGCATCAATACCGGTTGCTGCTGTTATTGCTGGCGGTAACCCGGTGGTGAGAGCCGGATCAGCAATCACCAGTTTCGGCATCATGTCCGGATGAAAAATGATTTTTTTCGCATGTGCCTGTTCATCAACAATCACCGATGCTCTACCCACTTCCGAACCAGTACCAGCCGTGGTTGGTAAAGCAATAACCGGTGCTATGCCAGCTGGATCGACTGCTTTCCAATTGTCACCTTTATCTTCAAAATCCCACAGTGTTTTAGTTTGGCCCGACATTAAAGCAATGGCTTTTCCGGCATCAAGTGCACTGCCACCGCCAATTGCAATAACAGCATCGTGCTGACCCGCTTTAAAAGCTTCAACACCTGCTTGAATATTAAAACCGGTGGGATTTGATTTTACCTTACTAAAAATACCAATAGAAATTTTACTATCGATACAACTCTGCTGACATTCCTGAATAAAAACATTATCAGCCAAACCGTGATCCGTAACCAATAATGGTTTTTTTATATTCAATTCCACACAACTGGCACCCAATTCAAAACTGCGGCGAATGCCGAATTTAATTGCAGTTGGGTAGTTCCAGTTTCCAAAAAGTTTTTCAGTATCTTTAATGTCCATAATATAATTTTTGAATTTTGTTTTGAGTAGATTTATCTTACCACTTTAATTTTAAAGTGAAAAATTTAAATGATAAGATTTTGGTCTGGTTAATTGTTGATACGCCAATACCGACAAAGAACAACCACGGCCGGAATTCTTAATGCCATTCCAGGCCAATGCTGGGTCGAGATAATCGCAACGATTAATAAATACTGTGCCTGTTTGTAATTGATCTGCAATGTTTACGCTATTATCTTTATCCGTAGACCAGATAGATGCAGTTAAACCATAGTGACTATCATTCATCAATTCGATTGCTTGTTGATCATCCTGCACTTTCATAATGCCAACTATTGGCGCAAAGCTTTCTTCTGTCATAATTGCCATTGAATGATCAACATCTAATAACACCTGAGGGGCTAAATAATTTTTTGGTAAATCGTTTTCATGAAAAAAATTATCGGGTATTGTAGCCTTCGCACCTTTAGATAGTGCCTGTTGTATGTGTTCGCGGGCTTTAACTGCAGCAGCATTATTAATAAGTGGTCCGAGAGTGGTTTCTTTGTTTAGTGGATTGCCGAGTTTGTATTGTTTTACCTGATTGATAAACTGTTCAGTAAAATTATCATAAATTTTTTCATGAACGTAGATGCGTTCAATTGCACAACAGGATTGCCCGGAATTAAAAAAAGCGCCGTCAATGATATTATTAATTGTGTTTGTGAAAAATGTTGAAGTTGGATTAAGGTCATCACGAACATAAGCTGGATCATTACCACCTAATTCAAGTGACAAGTGTTTAAAAAGGCCAGCGACACTACGTTCTACGATAGCACCGCTGGAGACAGAACCGGTAAATGAAATAAAATTAACATCAGGGTGTTTCAGTATTGTATCGGTAGTTTCATGGTCACAAAAACAATATTGAAAAACACCATCAGGAAAACCTGCTTGTTCAAATGCTTGAGCAAAACGTTCAGCGCATAATAATGTTTGCGCCGCGTGTTTTAATAACACCGTATTGCCTGCCATTAACGCAGGTATTATAGAGTTTATAGCAGTTAGATACGGAAAATTCCAGGGTGCAATAATAAATACAATCCCGAGCGGTACTCGTTTTATAAAACGTTTTTTGTTTTCATTATTTTCTATAGTGATATCGCTTAAAGCCTGCTCTGCATTATCAATCATATAACGTGCACGTTCTTCAACACCACGAAGTTCACCCGCACAGTATTGAACAGGGCGTCCCATTTGTTGTGTAATTTCCAGAGCGATGTCTTCAGTTCTTGATAATAAAGCATCAATGGCTTTATGGCATAAAACAGCTTTATCTTTTATCGGTAATTGCGACCACGATTTTTGTGCTTGACAGGAATGCTTAATAATATTGGAAAGTTCTTTAACTGAAATAACGGGGCGTTCAGCAACGATGCTGTTATCGATGGGGGATATGCTGATTATTTTTTTTTTCATAGTATGATTTTAAAATTTAATGTAACTTTTTAGCGTATTTAGAAATGAGAGAAAAAATTAGGATTTGGAATCAGGATAGCCCAATCAAGACCGTGTGCCGCAGGACGCGGCACCCGAGCAAGCCATGGATGGCAGTGTTTTGCGCGACCTAAGTGCAACGAAGAAGTACTTAATGAACACCAAAGGTGTTCTAAAGTGTGTCTTGATTGGGCTATCCCGGTTCCGAAGCCGGCGGATTTAGTTTTAATATGTTTATACTTCATGTTTTAAGGTACGTTAAACAAGTAGTAATAAGATTAAATAATCTCAAAATACCGCTCTAACTCCCACTGTGAAACATGCTTGTTAAATTCACGAACTTCCCACTCCCGGCTTGCAACATAGTGATTGACAAACGCTTCACCAAACCAGGACTTCGCCATGTCAGATTGACTTAAGGCCTGGCTTGATTGCCATAATGTATCATGTAACTTTAAATTGTCCGGTAGATTCGCATCGTAGGCATTACCCGTTACCATAGAATCAATATTGGCTTTGTTTTCAATTCCCCACAGACCGGATGCAATCACCGCTGCCAAAATAATATACGGGTTAGCATCAGCCGCACCGATACGGTATTCCATACGTTGCGATTTTTCTGTTCCGGGAATAATGCGAATTGCGCAGGTGCGGTTATCAACACCCACACTGGCATGCGTTGGAGCCCAAAGATCCGGCACCAGTCTTTTATAGGAATTAATGGTAGGCGCTACCATGGCTAATAATTCAGGTAGGCACTGTTGGCAACCGGCAACAAAATACGACATAACATCGCTTATGCCTTGTGGTTTGGCAGCATCATAAAAAATACTGTCGCCTTTGGCATTTTTGAGTGATAAATGAATATGACCACTTTGTCCCGGATATTTACCTGACCATTTCGCCATAAAGGTCGCCATCTTTTGCTGTTTTTGTAATAGGATTTTTGTGAAGGTTTTAAATAAAGCCGCGCGATCAGCCGATTTTATTGCATTGCTATAAACCAGAGCTGCTTCCAAAACACCCGGGCCAGTTTCTTCATGCAAACCTTCAATTGGAAAATCCATCACTTCAGCGAGATTTAAAATACTGTGGTAAACATCCGATTCAACGGTATTCCGAATTACGGAGTATCCAAAATCTCCGGGTGTAAAAGGTTGTAGTTGGTTAAAATTTTTATCCTGAATTGTTTGAGGTGTTTCATTAAACACAAAAAACTCATACTCAAAACCGGAGAATACTTCATAGCCCATATCAGTCGCTTTTTGGCACACACGCCGTAGTAATGCGCGCGGACAAATTTCTTCTGCTTTCTCGGTAAATTCAGCAAGAAAAAATAACATGCCCTGTTCAAATGGGATTTCACGGCAAGTCGTTGGTAGTATTCGAACATTGGCATCTGGATAACCGGTGTGCCAGCCAGTGTAACGGGCATTATCGTAAAGTTGATCGCGTGAATCCCAACCAAGCACAACATCACAAAATCCAAAGCCATTATCCAATGCCGAGAAAAACTTCTCTTTAGACATGTATTTACCGCGTAATATACCATCGGTATCAAAAACGCCCACTTTGACATGGCTTAAGTTACGTTGTTCAATTATTCTCCGTGCTAAAGCTGTGTCTTTAACTTTTAACGCATCCACTGAATTTGCCTGATTTATTTAATTACTTTTAGTTTAGCAGTAAAAATAAATACAGAATTTGGAAATTCGACTATTCGTTACATTTAAATACAATCGCTGATATATCTCATTTTATAGTCGTGCTAGGCTCATCTTTTAACGTCGATTTTATAACTCAACGGTAACAGAAAAAAATGAACTCATTTCGTCGAAATATACCGGTTTTAGCCACAAGTCAGGCGCTCATGATGAGCAGCATGACATTAATTCTAACGACAGCAGCACTGGTTGGTTCAGCATTAACGCCGGATCAAAAATACGCGACTTTACCTGTAGCAGTGGTGTTTATTGCCGTGATGTGCACCAGTATTCCTGCATCATTGTTAATGGAGCGCATTGGTCGTAAACAAGGTTTTTTGTTTGCTACTCTTTTTGGAATATCCGGTAGTGCGTTAGCGATGTTTGCAATTTTAAATGCCAACTTTTGGTTGTTTGTAGCAAGTATGTTTTTAATTGGGATGTTTAATGGTTTTGGTAATTATTTTAGATTTACTGCTGCAGATGCAGTCTCAAGCGATTTAAAAAGTAAGGCAATCTCGTTTGTACTAGCCGGTGGCGTTGTAGCTGCTTTTCTTGGCACCAATCTGGCCAGTTTGACTCGGGACAGTTTTGCCGCGCCTTTTGCCGCAAGTTACGCGGCATTAATTGTGCTGTATTGTTTTATTTTTGTTTCATTATTATTTTTGAAGCTACCGAAGGATACAAATTTTCATCATGACGATATTCAAAGTGATAAAAAATCACGCTCGTTAACAGAAATTATTGTTCAGAAAAAATTTATTGTTGCCGTTGTTGTTGGCATGTTTGGTTATGGTGTAATGACTTTTATTATGACTGCTACACCATTGGCAATGCACCATCACCAACATGATTTTTCAAACGTTTCATTTACCATTCAATGGCATGTGCTTGGAATGTATGTGCCGTCTTTTTTTACTGGTTATTTAATCAATCGCTTTGGCTTGATTCGAATTATGTTTATCGGAGCGATTTTAGGTTTGGCTTGTATTGTTGTTAATTTATCAGGAACCACAACAACGCATTTCTGGTTAGCTTTGGTGTTATTAGGTGTTGGTTGGAATTTTATGTTTATCGGAGCAACAACATTATTAACTGAAACTTATACACTCAATGAAAAGGGTAAGACACAAGCAGTAAATGATTTTACTATTTTTACAACGATGACTATTGC
>CAYOHQ010000036.1:0-14502 GCA_964403805.1 uncultured Thioalkalispiraceae bacterium
AACGTACTAACTGTAAGCATTTTTATAATTTATCTCAAGTTAACGGGACAGCAGTATAGATTAGTAATCAATTTAATTATGAATAATATGTGGCATAGCTAAATATTTTTACTGGCCATTTCAGTTAATCTACTAATTGTACGTTCAAATGCAAATTTTAATCGCTTACCGGTATAAATTTCAAACGGCATCACACTGGCAGATACAATTAACTTAACTTTATGATCATACAACGCATCAATTAAATGAATAAACCGTTTAGCAGAATCATCTTCTGATTCTGTTAATACTGGAACATTACTCAATAATACCGTATGAAATGTTTGCGCAATTTCCAGATAGTCCGGAGCAGCATGAGCTTGCATGCAAATAGATTCAAATTCAAACCAGACTACATCATCGGATAACGCCAAGGTCGACATTTTTCGATGGTTCACAATAATATCTTCAATATGAGAGCAACTGGTCGGTGCTAAAGAATTAAAATGCTCAAGCATTATTTCATCAAGATCACCTTCAATATGGTAGGTGCCACTCTTCTCTAATTGTAATAGCCTAAAATCTTCACTCGCTAATAATTCAAATTCCATTGTATTTTCATTTAAGTAATCAATGGTTGGTAAAAACAAATCCCGTTGCAATCCATTTTTATACAAATCATTAATTTTCACATTCGAAGTGGCAAACAATGTTACACCATTTTCGAATAAAAATTTAAACAAGCCCGTCAACAACATAGCATCGGTTATATCATGAACATGAAATTCATCTAGGCACAGAACTCGCACCTCGTTAGCAATTTTTTTTGCCACAAGGGGTAAAGGATTAGGAGTTTTAGGTAAGTCGCGTAACTGCTCATGAATTTCAAGCATAAAACGATGAAAGTGAATTCGTCTTTTATTTTCAAAGGGGAGTACTTCATAAAAGCAATCCATCAAAAAAGTCTTACCACGCCCGACACCACCCCAAAAATACAAGCCACAAACAGGAGCTAATTTAATTTTAACAGTTTTATGCCACCATCGCGGCTTAACTTGTGGGGTTGACAATAAATCGTCATACAATTTTTGGATTAACTGAACGGCCTGTTCTTGTGCAGCATCATACTTAAAATTCTGCTCTTTAAGCTTTTCATGAAATTTTTCTATCGGTCCCACAAATATCATACCATTGAGTTATTTATAGTCTGCACGCTTATACTATAATTCTAATGCAGTTATAGACATAGTAGAATAATTTTCACAATCTGAACAATGTCAGACAATTTTAAAGCAATAAAAGCTATTATGCTTTGCCACAAAAAACGGTACAATGCGGCACTTTTTAAAACCGACTGAAAAACAGGATTAACACTTGAGTAATTTCACCGTAGGGCAACGCTGGATAAGTGAAACCGAATCCGATTTAGGGCTTGGCACAATCATTGATGTAGCACAAAGAACCGTTACTGTTAACTTTTCTGCCTGTGATGAAACACGAACATATGCCCAAACAAACGCCCCTCTGGCTCGAATTATATTCAAAAAAGAAGATGAAATTCAGGATCAAGATCAATCTCGATTGATTATTCGGGATTTCAAAATTATCGATGAAAAATATCATTATTATGTCGAAAATGAGAGTGGATCACAAAGCTGGCTTGATGAAATCCATATAAACCACCACACGAAACTCAATAATGCGACTGACAGACTTTTTACAGGCCAAATAGATGCAGAAAAATGGTTTGCACTGCGCTATCGGACACTCGCATTTAAGGACTCACTTGAACAATCGTCCACTTATGGTCTCAGTGGCGCACGTATTGACCTGATACCGCACCAATTGTACATTGCAAGTGAAGTATCCAGCCGATTCTCGCCCAGGGTGCTACTTGCTGATGAAGTTGGGCTAGGTAAAACAATCGAAGCCTGTCTAATATTACACCAACAATATTTAACCGAATCAGTACAAAAAACACTCATAATTGTCCCGGAAGCACTTATCCACCAATGGCTTGTCGAGTTGTTACGCCGTGTTAACATGCGATTCAGCCTGCTAGATGAGGAACGCTGCTTAGGCATCGAAGACAATAACCCGGAAATTAACCCCTTCGATACCGAGCAATTAGTGCTCTGCTCTCTCGAGCAATTTTCAGAAAATCCAAAACGCGCACAACAAATCATCGCCTGCCAATGGGATATGCTCATTGTTGATGAAGCACACCACTTGTACTGGTCCGAGCAAGCTCCAAGCCCGGAATATTTATTAATTGACGTATTAGCCAAAATAGCCCCGAGCGTATTATTACTAACAGCAACCCCGGAACAATTAGGGCAAAGTGGACATTTTGCACGTTTACGTCTGTTGGATCCAATTCGCTACCATGATCTGAATAAATTCATCAAAGAGGAATCCGGATATTTTGAAATCGTCGAGGTTATTAATAAAATTCTAAACGCTGAAGAAATTACCGACAATGACTGTCAAAAAATACAGCAACAATTTTCTGACGCCGGTTTAAAACTAACATTAGATAACTATCAGCAATATGAAATATCCGGTCAATTGACCAAAGAGTTTATTGATCCATTAATCGATAAATTAATAGACCAACATGGTACCGGACGATGTTTGTTCCGAAATAGCCGCTATGGTGTAAAAGGTTTCCCCAATAGAATTTTACACGCCATTGCACTAGACAACCCGGTTCAATATAAATCACTAAACACTGATACTACAGACACTGATATTGACATTTTAGATAATCAATACCCTGACATTCCTTACTCACTATCAAAATTATCAGATCAAAATGCCTGGTGGCAGTTTGATCCAAGAATTGATTATCTATATTCGACATTACAAGCATTAAAACCAAAAAAAGTATTAATCATCTGTGCTCATAAAGATACTGCTGAAGATATAAAACTGGCACTTAAAACTCGTTATGGTATTAACATCGCGATGTTTCATGAAGACATGAGTATTATAAAACGCGATAAATCGGCTGCATTTTTTGCAGATGCAGAATCAGGTAGCCAAGCATTGGTTTGTTCTGAAATAGGCAGTGAAGGTAGAAATTTTCAATTTGCACATCATTTAGTTTTATTCGATTTACCACTGATACCCGATTTACTGGAGCAACGCATCGGTCGACTGGACAGAATTGGCCAACATTCTGACGTTCAGGTTCACGCATTATATTTAAAAGACACCGCACAAGAATATTTATTTCGATGGTATCATGAGGGACTAAACGCCTTTGTCAAAACATGCCCGGCAGGACAAAACATTTATACTGAATTTTATGACGACCTAACATTAGTTTTATCAAAACAAAACACTAATAAAACAGTATTAGATAATCTAATCAATAAAACCAATTCAAAACTACAAGAATTAAACCAGTCTCTACAAACCGGTAGAGACAGATTACTGGAATTAAATTCACACCGAAAACACATATCAGCAAAAATTATAGAATCAATCAATAGAAATTCAAAGACTGAGGAATTGCAGGAATACATGGAACATGTTTTTGGATGTTACGGTGTTGAATTTGAAGACCACTCTCATAAGCAATTCATCATACGGCCGAGTGAACATATGCATACTGCACATTTCCCAATGTTACCAGCCGACGGTAAAACCGTAACCTTTGATCGTAATACCGCACTTAAACATGAAGACATTGATTACATCAGCTGGGAACACCCCATGGTAACTGCTGTTATCGATATGATTTCAGGAAATGAATTAGGCAATACCGCAGTATCGTTAATAAAACACAAAGCAGTAAAATCCGGCACGATGCTGCTTGAATGTTTATTTGTAATCGATTACGCCGCACCAAAGTCTTATAAGATGGCACAGTATTTTTCGAATAAACAAATCCATATCGTAATCGATAATACTGCCAAAGATATATCCGTTTTATTTAAAAACCAGGATATTTACCTCAGCCATGAACCAGTCTCAAAAGCGGCTGCAAATCAATTAATTATCAGCATGTCAAAAATGATTAATATTTTATTAGACAAAACTAAAATTCTGGCAAGTTCACAACTAACCGAAATTTTATCAACCGCACAAAAGAATATAACAACAAAGATGGATCTCGAAATTGATCGACTTGTAACACTTGAAAAATTAAACCCGAATATACGAGAAGATGAAATTGAATACCTGCGAGTAACAAAAAATAAAATGCTCGACCACATCAATAACGCTACATTAAGACTCGATGCTACACGAATAATCATAGTAGAATAACAGTAATTAATTTTTGGAAATACTAAATGAAAATATTAGACAAAATCCCCTATCCCATAATTATCGCTATTGCAATATTTATGTCCTTAGCACCATTAACAGGCGAACCCCATTTAATTGAAAAATGGCGCATGCTAGCTGCATTCACGCTCACGAAACCAATTGATATATTTGACATCATTATACATACCGCACCAATAGTAATAGTGCTTTTAAAAATTGTTCGAACTATGAGGCTTAATAACAAAAATTAAGATTCTATTTTATTGATTATCACTATTGCTAATTGTTTAGCATCTTTAACAGAACCATAAACTGTATGAGACGACAATAATCGTTGAAATCGTAATCCAATAAAATACAAATTTGGCATAGCAGACTCAAAGCTCGATATTAACTTTGGGAAACCATTTGAATACAATATTTTTTCTTTAATCGATTCATCAAAAATTGAATTCAAATCAACCTTAAAACCAGTACACCAGATTATTGTTGTATCATCAAGATTCATTGATTGCTTACCTTCAAACACAATAAAGTTATTTTTCACCTCAATTATTTTTCCCTGAAGTTTAACATTATATTTTGAATGCAATTCTTTTGGTCGAGGTGGTGTAGCCGGATCACTTTTGTTAATTGCTAAATATTTAACAAACCGACCAAATAACGACTGACTAGTAATATCAAATAATCTCAATTTACGAACATACTCATAGATAGAAATACCAAATAATGTCCAGCTAAAATAGCGATTTTTACTACACGAAAGCGTTATTGAATAGCGTCCGGTCTTCGCCAGATCTTCACAAATTTGCACACCCGAACTTCCTGTGCCAACAATTATAATATTCGCCGTGATTATTTGTCTGGAATTTTTATATTCAGAAGAATGTAATTGTTCTACCTTTTTTGGAATATCATCATAAAACTCAGGTAATACAATTTTATTTGGCCCAGAAGCAACAATAAGATAATTTGCCGAATAGGAGTTTGTTTTAGTATTAACCAACCATTTTTCATGACTAAACTTAATATTTGTAACACGAGCAAAAATGATATTACATGCAAATCCAAGTAACCAATTTTCAAAGTGGTTTATTATTTGTTTTTTCGAGCAACGATCATTATCATTTTCCTGCTTTTGATTTGGCATTCCTGATAGCAGATTCATCCAATTAGCCGTGTTCATAAAAAAATTATCCCACCGGCTATACCAGGCAGAATAAGCACGATCTTTTTCAAGAATAATATAGGAAATATTTTTCTCATCAAAATAATACGCCAACGAAGTACCACACTGCCCGGCACCGATAATAATGACATCATATTGATTTTCATTTGTCATATTTAAAAAATATCATAATTATCAAATGAATGGTGTATTAAAATCAGTTATAATTTCAATTTTAATATTAGTTATGAAAAATGGCCTTTAATATAGATAATTACATATTCACAATCGATGTGGATAACTTCGAATCACAGGTAATTGAGTATTCGGAAAACACTCCCATACTCGTTGATTTTTGGGCACAGTGGTGTCCACCCTGCGTCGTATTAGCGCCAATGCTCAAAGACATTGTCGAATTATATCAAGGTAAAATTGCACTGGGAAAAATTGAAGTCGATGAAGATGAAAATATGAAACTGGCTGGCCGATACCAAACTCGGGGATTCCCAAGCATTTTATTAATAACTGATGGTGTTGAACTAAACCGGTTTACCGGTGCAAAATCAAAACAATTTATAATTAATTTTCTTGAAGAAAATTTAGATAATTTTAAATCTTGAACTACTAATACCCCAATAGATCAAGAAAAAACTTAGCCCAAAAAAGAACTAATATCATAGCCAAGGCCAAACTAATATAACTGTTTCTTCTCGAAACCACTTTTCCCGCTTCATCTTTGCCATCAATCATCACTCTAGACATTAGAGCGTCTAAAAGTAACACCATAAAGATCAATGGTGTCATGGAAGGGATGACAGTGTTAAACAAAGCATCAATGCCATCGTAACTTTCATGGGTTCCCGGTGTTGGAACAATACTAATAAAAAATAATGTCGTACTGAAAAGAATTATTCTTAGAAAGCCCATTTCTTTTAAAATTGTTAATAACTTCATTTTATTATCTTAACCTGATTATATTTACTGTAATGGTGGAAAGCTGACTTTCACCTGATTTTCAAGAACTTCATCAAATTTTAGATCAATATTATATTGATCATCGACAATATCAACTCGAACTTGTGTAAGACCGGGTAAGGCTTTTGCCAGGTAAGCACATAACGCGGCAATTTGTTGATCATCATCATTCTTATAAGCTCGCACAAGGTGGTTTGCCACGAATTTAGCGCGTTGAGTTTTATCCGGAGAATCTATGTTTTCATTTAATAAGGAAATGCCATTATCCATATCTTGATCCATTTTATCTAGATATTGCTGTTGTCGTTCAGTAACTGATTTACTGCGATCGTACTCCAGCATTAATTCACCATTGATCACAACAACCATTACGTTATTACCATTAGGATTCCCGATTGTAGCCATTCATGTGTACCTTAAATTCATTGTATTTTAAAAAATTGTTGTGCATTTTGTGTCGTTTCAAATGCAAGCGTATCATAATCTTTATTGACACTATTTGCTATTACCTGAACAATATGCGGCAAATATTTAGGCTCATTTCGCCGCGACTTTGGTTTTGGTAGTAATGATCGCGGTAATAAATACGGTGCGTCTGTCTCAACCAACAAGCGATTTTCCGGTATCTTGTCAAGCAATTCGTGTAGATGATGTCCTCGCCGCTCATCACATACCCAACCGGTTATACCTATATAGGTATCCAATTCAAGATAATCAAATAATTCATCCTGAGTTCCAGTAAAACAATGAACAACTGCATTTGATAAATTATCCCGGTATTTTTTTAATAGTGTTAAAAAATCAGAATGTGCATCACGTTGATGTAAAAAAACAGGAAGAGAACAACTACTGGCGTATTCCAATTGTGCTTCAAAGCAATAAAGCTGTGCTTTCTTTGTAGCGTAATTACGATTGTAATCTAATCCACATTCACCCAAGGCCACTATGCAGTTATTATTAGTTAAGTCATTAATGCGTGTTATATCTTTATTCGAAAATCCATCAGCATGATGTGGATGGATTCCAAGAGTCGATTTTAAATATTCAGGATAGTATCCACACAACTCAATAGCGTTTATCGAATCTTCAATATCACTGCCAGTAACTATCATGGTTGCAACACCCTGTTGCACAGCCTGACTGATTACTTCGGCTAAATCCAACTCGAAGTTTGAACTTGTAAAATTGACTCCAATGTCAATTAAGCTGGATAGTGATCTGGACATAAAATTGGACTTATTTTACCATTTTAGGATTTAAACAGATGAATTATTCAAATTTCACGTAGATACGTAGCTTGAATACGATTAAAATATTAGATATGCATTTAACCATTCAAACGTATTTAAAATCAAATATATGAGCCCTAAATTCCCAAAAACCATTTTTATACTCTTATTAGTATCACTATATCTAATCTCATGTACTGCTCCATTAAAGAATGAAAAAGATCAAGTATCGAATGAATCTTATCAGGATGCACAAACTAATTTTAGTGAACTTAAAATTTTATTTAAAAATAAACAATATGATGAAGCATATGCTTTATTAAAAGATATGGAAAAAAATCTACCGTATAGTAGATACACCAAGCATGGCAAAATATTACAAATATTCAGTTATTATGAACAAAATAAATTCCCCATTGCAATTAGCAAAGCAAATGATTTTGTTACTGCTCACCCACTACATCCTCAACTAGATTACGTTTTATACATAAGAGCAATGTCGAGTTTCGAAAGCAATAAAGCACTCTACCAGAATTTATCTCAAATCCCCAAAATTATCGAAGTCAATCGCGCTAAAGCCAGACAAACATTTTTGTACTTTTCTGAGTTGGCTCAAAAATATCCTAAGGGTAAATACTTTACAGGGGCAATCCAGAAAGTTAAAATATTACGGCAAGTTTTAGCTGAATATGAACTCAATGATGCGTATATTTTATTTGACGCCGCTAAATACCAGGATGTAATTAAACATGCAGATTTTCTAATTAGAAACTACCCAAAATCCAAATCGATTCCTAAAGCACTAAAACTGCAAGCTAAAGCGAATAGAATGTTAGGCCAAATAGATACTGCAAAAGCGATAGAAACAAACATACGCCGTAACTACTCAGAATAATGAAAAATCATGTGTTATTGACTTGGTTAAATATTAACCACACCCTATACTATTTTATTCTAAAGTACATTTAAGTGACTGATTTTATATTATTTATTGCCACTTTTTTCCCATACTGAAATAACACAAACAGACGGCATTTATAATACTTTCTTTTAATTCCTGTAAATTCAAGTATTTCTCCCACCGTTCGATAGTATCAACAAGGCTGTTGAACATAAACGTTATGTCATCAGTAGTATGAAAATTAAACACAGGTTGTTACAGATGATTATCGATTTACAAAGTGACCAAATTAGAATTCCAAAAGATATGGAAGATTACTTAAGGAAGTTAGCCGCAAATAATGGCCAGACTTTCTCAAAAATAAAGACTAAAACCGATCTGTTAAAAGCCTTTATTAAAACACTGCCACAACAACAAGCATACGAACTACTCAATAGCATTGAACAATATAAAACCTTCAAAGCGAATAAATAACTGTTTGCATAAATTAGGTTTGTGAAAAATAATTTTCCAGATATTGTTCAAACGATATTGTATCAGACTGTTCTATTTTTTTTAGTTTTTCAATTGAGCTTAAAACCATAGCGTCATAAGAATTTATATCCTTCTCCGCCAGTTGGTAGTTATCAAAAAATAATTTATGTTGCTGAGATAATCTAAGAGCAAAATGATAAAATCCTTCTTCATTATCTTTCATCTCCTGTAACATACGAGCCGATGGTGTTTTGTTCGAATCAATAAATGCCTCTCGTTGAATAATTAAGGATTGAGAATAATTAGAAGTATTATTAGCTTTATCAAGTACAGCACATATTGGTTTCATATCATCACACAACGCCACACCCCAATCTTTTAACAAACGCTGCTGACCAAGTTGTAACAATTTAAAATCCGGCTTACGACCGTAATGAGCAGTCTCGATTTCATTCCGATCAATTTCTTCTTGTTCCTGTGTTGATATTTTCGGGCTTTCTTGCAACAAACACAATAATATAAACGCTTCAATAAAATACATTTGCTCTTCAGTGATACCCGATGGTTCAAAAGCATTAACGTCCAATGAACGTATCTCGATATATTGCACACCACGTTTTTTAAGCGCTAAAGATGGTTTTTCATTGGAGTCCAATATTTGTTTTGGTCTTACTGTACTGTAATATTCATTTTCAATTTGTAAAATATGCGTATTCAATTGTTGATATTCGCCTTTACTTTTTACCCCGATATTAACATAACCGGAATAAGGTGTTTCGGTAGCAGATTTTAAACTTTTAACGTAATTATTTAAAGAGCTGTAATCTGCTTTAACACCAGACTCATTTTCTTTATTATTTTGATATCCTATATCACCCATTCGTAATGAGGTTGCATAAGGTTGATAATATGTTGTTACATCAAAATGCTCCAAATTGGTTGATTGTCCACCAAGAAATGATTTACAAACAGCCGGTGAAGCACCAAACAAATACGGGATAACCCAACCATGACGCAGAAGGTTTCGTAATAGAGAAAAATATTGCTCTGAAATAAACTCATTCAACGGATCAGCATTTTTTCTGTGCTTTTGATAATTTGACCAAAAACTTGCTCCTAATGAATAGTTATAATGAACACCGGCAATCACCTGCATTACTCTACCATAACGATGACCGAGCCCCTTACGGTACACCGTTTTCATTTTACCCATATTGGAACTACCGTATTCGGCTATTGGTATACTGGTTTCTCCAGCAACAACACACGGCATACTGGTTGCCCAAAGAATTTCATTATCCAATTTATCATAAACATATTTCTGAGTATTATTCAAAAATGTAAGTGCTGCTTGAATAGAATGTAGCGGTGGTGTTATTAATTCTGTTAACGACTCTGAATAATCCGTTGTAATAGTGCTATGTGTTAAAGCTGAACCAAGAGAAACAGGGTGAGGTAACTGAGAAATTTTACCCTCATTGCCCACACGAAGTGTCTCTTTCTCCAGACCGATTTTACTTTCCGGTAAGGTGGCTAACACATCATCCTGTTCTAGCCATCTAATATTATCTAAATAATATTGTTTGCCTGTGCTTTTCATTAACTTTATTGAGACTCCACGGTCTTTTTTTACTATTATATCTTACTACGATTCATATTCAATTTTAACAAGTATTACATTAATAAAATGCGATATAAAAAAATTAAAGTATTGACATTCGATCTCGATGACACATTATGGGAATGCATGCCGATAATAGAAAAGGCAGAACAAAAACTCCGAGAATGGTTAAACAACCACTACCCAAAAATAACATCTAGTTACTCTATTGAGGAATTTTTTAATTACAGGGTAATTTTATCGAACCAATATTCAGATAAAGCCCATGATTTTAGTTTTATTCGTCAAAAACTGTTATTCGATTGTGCAATCAATTCAGGCTATAGTCAAAAAATAGCCACTGAAGTTCGAAATCGTGGTTTTGACGTATTTATCACCGAACGTAGTAATGTAACGTTATATAATGATGTCATTCCCGCTTTTAAAATATTATCAAAACAATTCCGTCTTGGCGCGCTAACCAATGGTAATGTTGATCTAAGCAAAACAGAATTAAATACCTATTTTAGTTTTACACTAAATGCAATCACTGTCGGCTATCCAAAACCCGATTCACGTTTTTTTCAGCATGCCTGTAATCTGGCAAATGTAGATTCTTCTGAGATAATCCATATCGGCAATCATCCTGTTCATGATGTTCAGGGGGCGACAGAATTCGGAATTGAATCAGTCTGGTTAAACCGAAATAAAAGTCAGTGGCCTGATTTACCAAAACCAAATAATACTATTGAGAGTTTAAATGAATTACACGATTTATTATTAAAATAGTAATTATTGAAAGAATGTACTTAATGTTGATTTAGTAACGTATTAATCTTAAAATTAAAAAATGACAGATAATTCCTACATTATTGAAATTAGCGAGCAAAATTTTGTGGATGCGGTTGCTAAAAATTCTCACCGTGTTCCGGTGTTTCTCGATTTTTATGCTGATTGGTGTGCCCCTTGCCAAACATTAATGCCGATTTTGACAAAATTGGCTGAGGAATACCAGGGAAAATTTATTTTCGCTAAGGTTAACAGCGACGAACAAAAAAAACTTGCAGCTCAATTTGGAGTTCAAAGTCTGCCAACTGTTAAGATTGTTCGAAATGAGAAAACCATCGATGAATTTCAGGGTGCAAAAACCGAACAGGAATTGCGTCAACTAATCGAAAAAGTAATTGACCATCAATGGAATCAATTACACCAGCAAGCAATAGATTCAATTCACCACGGTGAACTCGATGTAGCGATTAAATTATTGAAAAAAGCCTATCAATTACAGCCGACGGATCTCCAGATTAAAATCGATTTGGCATCGATACTTTTTCAAACAGGCAATACTACCGATGCGAATTCACTCGTAGAAACTTTCAGCGAAACAGATATGCTCGATGTCAATGTAAAATCACTACTCTGCCGTATTGCGTATCAACAAATTGTTGATTCAGCACCGTCATTTACCGAACTAGAAATTCAACTTAACGATAGTCCTGATAATCTGGAAGCGCGGGAACAATTAATTGCAAACCTGATAATATCGGGCCAATATGAGCCCGCTATGCAACAATTGCTACAATTAATGAAGCTGGAAATGAACACAAGCCACTCCAAAGGTAAAAAAGGCATGCTAGATGTATTCAACCTGCTCGATAATACTGGCGAGTTAGTGAAACGCTATCGAAGCAAAATGTCCTCCCTGCTAAACTAATTTCAGTATTTATCAAATAATACCCTACTAATATACATGGTTAACTAGTAATCAAGCTAATTAATACAACACAGTCATCATATTTTAATAAGTTTGTTTAAAACTAATGGATTCAATTGAAAAATGGTGGATAATACAGCTATTGGTTCATCATCCCCCCCTAGTAAACCAATTTACACAAATAAAGTAAGCTTACTTGCAGTATAAAATTAAAATGAGATGCGCAAAAAAGACGCACACTGTATATCAATTTTTCTGGTGTTAAAAATTAAGGGGAATATCATCTTGAATCGTCGACAAATAAAATCTGTTCTATATTTAATCACAATCCTTGCGTTTAATATTCCTGCACATGCGACATCCGAAAAAAATCAAATCTCATGGGCTGGTTGTGGTATTACTAAAAAAGCATTTATGCAAGAGTTGGCACGAGCCTTCACCGCAAAAACCGGAGTCAAAGTTTCTCTGCATGGCGGTGGTGCAACAAAAGGTATTAGAGATGCGGTTTTAAATAAAATTGATATTGGCGGCACCTGTCGAATGACATTGCCAGGCATTGAAAAATCGGAATTACATGCCACCCTACATCCGGTTGCATGGGATGCATTAGCCATTATTTCACACAAAAATAACCCCGTTAGTAATTTAACGATGAAACAAATAAAAGATATTTACACTGGTAAACTTAATAACTGGAAATCAATTACCGGAAAAAATGCTCCAATTCACCTTTACATTCGACGTGGTAAAATATCCGGTGTTGGTCATGCAATTCGACAATACATATTTAAAGACAGTGATATGAAATTTAAGAGTGATTATGTTGTCAAGTCATCCGGTCCACTCGAGCGAGCTTGTGAAAATGATATTAATGCTATCGCAATAACCGGCATTAGTAGCGCAAAAAAACGTAATGTTAAAGTTGTTAAATTTGATGGTATGATTCCCAGTTATTCAAATGTAAAAACTGGAAAATATTTCCTGTACCGACCACTCTACCTTGTCACAAGTCCAGCACCTTCTAAAATTACAAAAGAATTTATTAGCTACGCATCTTCTCGTGAAGGAAGAAGAATAATCAGGGAAAACGGGACAGTGCCTTATTTAGATGCACCAAAGTTATTATCTAAAATGTTAATATATGGCTTTGGTGTTAAATAAATTAAATAATTTAGTCTTACGCCTGATCATAACGTTTAAAGTTATCACCTAGCTTCAAACCGAGTGTTGTGATAATTTCAGTTACCTGCTCATCGCTGTAGTGCTTATTTTCTGTTGTTCCCCAGACTACATTGGGCCAACAATAGTCTGATGGATGTCGACCTACAATATGAATGTGTAACTGACTAACAATATTACCTATCGCAGCAATATTTAATTTAGTTATAGCAAAATAATTTTTTATAAACGAACCGAGTAAATTTATTTCATTCTGAACTGAACATTGCTCAGATTCAGTTAACTCAATAATTTCAGTTTTAACTGTTTGAGGAACAAGAATAAACCACGGTAAGAGCGAGTTATTCATTAATAGTAATAAGCTGGTATCTAATTCTCCTAATGTAAAACAATCATTAGCAAGACGGGAATCGAGTTCAAAGCGAGCCATAATTAATTTCTGCTAACATCAATGTGTCGCTTTATCACCCCAAATTTCTTTTAAACGTTTATCTCGTCCACAACTCCATCGATAAAAATTGTAACGTACTGAATTATTTTTATAATAATCCTGATGATAACTTTCGTTACCTTTAATAGGATAGAATATTGTTGCTTCTAAAATGGGTGTAATAATATTTTTATCAGGAAATTGCGCAACGACACGCTCACGAGATTTTTCAGCAAGTTGTCTTTGAGCAATGTTAGCAACAAATATAGCGCTTAAGTAACTCGGCCCCTTATCGCAAAATTGACCCCGTGAATCAAATGGATCAATATTAACCCAATAGTAGTCCAATAATTCTTTATAACTAACCTGAGCAGAATCAAAATAAATTTCAACAGCCTCATAATGACCACGGTGGTTTCCATTATAAGTAGGGTTTTTAACGGTACCACCGGTGAAACCTGAAATTACCTTTGAAACACCCTCGAGTTGTTCAAAATCGGATTCCATACACCAGAAACAGCCTCCAGCAAAAATGGCTGTATCAGCGAATGAATTTGAAATAAAAAATAGTAAAA
>CAYOHQ010000037.1:0-14308 GCA_964403805.1 uncultured Thioalkalispiraceae bacterium
ATCCAGTGTCATCTTGGTTATTTCAATTATTTGTAACTATTAAGTGCAATCTAAAATAAAGTATATAAAAAAGTTATAACTAAAGTCCGCCGGCTTCGGAACCGGTATAGCCCAATCAAGACACGCAAAATATTGCCATCCATGGCTTGCTCGGGTGCCGCGTCCTGCGGCACACGGTCTTAATTGGGCTATACCGGTTCCAAATCCTCACTTACTCTCTCTTTTCTAATAATGCTAAACAGTTACAATTATTTTAAATAAAAAAGGGCTGTTAAAACAGCCCTTTTAATTGTTACTTAAAGTTCAAAATCATCTTTAAGTTTTTTCTGTACTGCTATCTTTTTCAAGGTAACGTATTTTGGCATGCCATCTTTATAAGGAGGATAATCTTCACCCTTAATTAACGGGACTAAATACGTGCGACAGGCTTTGGTAATACCAAATCCATCTTTTGTGATGAAATTTTCTGGCATCATTTTTTCTACATTAGCAACTTTCGCTAAATCAGCTTTACCTACCGTCCATTTGTATGGCTTATTCGATTGTCGAACGATAGTTGGCATAATGGAATTCTCGCCTTTAATCGCAAACTGAACGGCTGCTTTACCCATTGCATAAGCCTGATCAACATCGGTTTTAGAGGCAATATGACGAGCTGCACGTTGCATATAATCAGCAACACCCCAGTGGTATTTATGGCCCAGATTTTCCTGAATCATTTGTGCTACAACAGGAGCACAGCCACCTAGTTGGCTATGACCAAATGCATCTTTAAGACCGGTTTCAGCCAGGAAACGACCATCTGGCCAGTGTGTGCCTTCTGATACTACGACCGTACAATAACCGTGTTTTTTTACTTTCTCATCCACTAAAGCCAGGAATTTTTCCTGATTGAATTCAATTTCAGGGAATAAAATAACAACAGGAATATCGTTGTCTTCATCGGCAGCTAAACCACCAGCAGCCGCGATCCAGCCTGCATGACGCCCCATCACTTCTAATACAAATACTTTGGTTGATGTTTTACACATCGATGCAACGTCAAAACTGGCTTCGCGTGTTGAAACGGCAATGTATTTCGCAACTGAACCAAAACCAGGACAGACATCGGTAATGGGTAAATCGTTATCCACTGTTTTAGGAACGTGAATCGCTTGAATCGGGAAACCCATTTCTTCAGACAATTGAGAAATTTTATAACAGGTATCAGCTGAATCACCACCGCCATTATAGAAGAAGAACCCAATATTATGCGCTTTAAACACTTCGATTAAACGCTCATATTCACGACGATTTTCTTCTAAACTTTTCAGTTTAAAACGACAGGATCCAAATGCACCCGACGGTGTATGGCGAAGGCCTGCAATTGAGGCAGCGGATTCTTTGCTTGTATCAATTAATTCTTCTAGCAAAGCACCGATAATGCCATTTCGACCAGCATAAACTTTACCGATTTTATTGCCATTTTTACGTGCAGTTTCAATCACACCACAGGCACTAGCATTAATAACAGCAGTAACACCACCAGATTGTGCATAGAATGCATTTTTAGGTGCTGGTTTTTTCGATTTCTTTTTAGCTGTTTTCTTTTTGCTTTTTTTCTTGGCTACTTTCTTTTTGGCTACTTTCTTTTTTGCTTTCTTTTTAGTTACTTTTTTCTTCGCAACTTTCTTTTTTGCTACTTTTTTCTTGGCTTTTTTCTTCGTGGCCATGTTGATTCTCCGTATTGATTTTAATAAAAATGTTAATTGTTATTCTTTTGCCAGACCTTCTTTCAAAGCATGGTCTGCCTGAACTTGCAGTAATGTCACGGTGCATTTAAAAAGATCGTCATATTCTTCAATGCCCGTACCGTATTGTTTATTGACACCATAAAAAAACTGGTTGTGAAAACGATTTTTACCTTTCTTGATAATGATAAACTGACAGTCATTCGCTTCCCAATAGACAGCAGGAACTTCGGTTAATTCTCTATCGCCTTTATACATTCGTACTTCAGTATCAACCAACTGCGTATCAATTTCTTTACCAAAGCGTTCGGCTAAAGTGACACTGATTGTATTTAGTTCATCAGGTGTAAAATCGGGTATATCGCTCATGGTATTTTTCTCAGTTTGGTTTTTTAGTATAGACTTAATAATTGATTATAAACGACTAGGGGGTGGTATTGTCCTGATTATTGAAGCAAAAGTAAATTACTAAAAATGCTTAAATTGCCTATTTTTTTATTTAGCGGTATTCGCTTCTATTTTCTGAAATATTTTATGTAATCGCGCTTCGGCTCGCGCTACATCATCCCTTAAAGTATCGATTTGTGACACAAAATTGTTAACTTCATTAGGTTGCGGGAGGTCTTCACTCTCATAGATGAAATAATCCCGCACATTCTCTCGCATTTGTTGTGTGCTATCTTTCATCCAGGCAAAGCCCTGTTTTACAAACTGTCCTGTACGATATGCAACAATATCGCCGGTTAAATGGGATAAGTGTTCTTCCCAGTCTATTTCAATACTATCCAGCACTTGATTCATTTTTTGACCTAGCTGAATGTCACCTAAAATTTCTACTTCACCAGCGAATAAGCCTTTAGTTTGAGCACTTTTTTCACTCAGTGTCATTTTCATCAAGCCAATGGGGGTGCCCTTAATACTGCAATCTGGTTCACCGTCTAACGAACCCTGACAGATAATACCGTGACTATCTGTTCGAAGATAAAGTCGTAATCCCAGTCCCAGTAATTCAATCTCGATAATCGAACCGTATAGCGGTGTTAGCTTTTGCGAGTATTCCGGATCCAGTTCAATATAGTGGTTTATGGCTTGTTCGAGTAGTGCCAAACAAACTTGCTGTGCTTCAATTTTCATAAAGCTCATTTTGGAAAAGACGCCATTAATGTTTTAAGTGGTATCTGGTCATAATTTTCTTCATCAATAATGACGGCGGTATTGAGCATCATATCGTGAAAAGCGCGCTTTTTTTTGTCAAAGCCAATCCAGAAGAAACCCAGATAAATCGGTATAGCGGAAATGATATAGCCAAGAGCACGTAATAACGCGGTTACCAAATTGATATCCGAGATACTACCGTTTTTATTAATTTTAACGACTTTGCAATTTAACAGACGTTTACCGGGTGTTGCACCAGAGCCTGCCCAAAATGCGATTAACGCAAAAAACCAGATTAGGTTAAAACTCCAGTGATTGCTGATAGTTGAGACCGTCATTGGTAAACCATAAACGAGCACATAAACTGGTAATAACAGGGTTAGTAACAAAACAAAATCGATTAAAGTAGCAGCAAATCGACGCCAGAAACCGGCGTATACTAGCTGTTGTGCGGTTTGCTGCGCGGCTGTCATTGTTTATAACCCATCATAATTTATACCCTATGTGTAATGCCACAACACCACCGGTTAAATTATGGTAAGAACAGCGTTCGAGCCCGGCATTTTCCATCATGCCCTTTAATGTTTCCTGATCAGGATGCATACGGATAGACTCAGCGAGATATTGATAACTCTCGGCATCGTTGGCGATTAGTTTACCCATCTTGGGTAATAAGCTGAATGAGTATTTATCATAAATAAAACTCAAGCCCTTGGTCGTTGGTTTTGAAAATTCCAGCACCATTACCCGACCACCGGGTTTAATAATGCGAAACATCGAACGCAGTGCTTTGTCTTTGTCCGTTACGTTTCGCAACCCAAAAGCAATGGTAATACAGTCAAAATGATTATCCGGAAAGGGCAGGCATTCGGCATTGGCCTGAACATAATTGATATTACCAACAATGCCTTTGTTTACCAGACGTGTACGGCCTACTTTTAGCATTGAATCATTGATATCAGCTAAAACCACTGCGCCGGTTTCACCGACTAATCGGGAAAATTTTGCGGCCAAATCGCCGGTGCCGCCGGCAATATCCAATACCCGTTGACCACTTCGCACACCACTGCGCTCGATGGTAAAACGCTTCCACAAGCGATGCACGCCCATCGACATCAGATCATTCATAATGTCGTATTTAGCAGCGACCGAATGAAATACCTCGGCCACTTTTCCGGCCTTTTCTTTGGTTTTTACGGTTGAATATCCGAAATGTGTGTTGTCTTCTTTCACTTGATTGTCCATGAATTTTAATTAGCCTGATTATAAAATAATTGCTGATTAATTCAAAATTACATCAATACTGTTGTTAATTTACAGTTGGTTCAACCCGCTTATGACCCGCTTCTTTTAAGCGATCCAGATACTTCTGCCATAATTCAGTGTATTTTGAGCCGTATTCATACAAGGTAGTCCAGGCGTAAATACCGGTATTATGATTATCATCAAAGAAAATCTGAATGGCATAATTGCCGACCTGCTCGATTTTCTCAATATTCACATCCTGTTTGCCAATCTGCAATACTTCTTGTCCGGGACCGTGACCGGCTACTTCAGCTGAAGGTGAATAGACGCGTAAAAATTCCACTGGTAATTGAAACGTTTTACCATCATTAAATGCAATTTCTAATATACGCGATTTTTTGTGTAAATTAATTTCGGTCGGTTTTGCTGATTCTGACATTCTGTTTATTTCCTGTTTTAAATACTGTAATTGTTGTTACAAAATATAACGACTTAAATCTTCGTCTTCTACCAGGTCGATTAATTGCTTATCGACATATTTTGCATCGACTGTCACTGTTTCATCGGCCATATCCGATGCGGCATACGATACTTCATCGAGCATTCGCTCCATAACAGTATGCAGACGACGTGCACCAATATTTTCGGTGCGTTCATTCACTTCAAAGGCGACTTCCGCTATGCGTTTGATACCGTCTTTTTTAAACTTTAAAGTGACGGCTTCGGTATCTAATAACGCGGTGTACTGCGCCGTTAGCGATGCATCGGGTTCGGTTAGTATTCTCACAAAATCGCCACTAGTGAGTGCTTTTAATTCGACACGAATAGGGAAACGGCCTTGCAGTTCTGGAATTAAATCGGACGGTTTCGCCAGATGAAAAGCACCGGATGCGATAAATAAAATATGGTCGGTTTTAATCATGCCGTATTTTGTCGTTACCGTGCAACCTTCAACTAACGGTAGTAAATCACGTTGCACACCTTCACGAGATACATCGGCACCACTGGCATTCGAGCGTGAAGTAATTTTGTCCATTTCGTCCAAAAACACGATGCCATTTTCTTCTACATTACTAACCGCACGTGCTTTTATATCATCATCATTAACTAATTTTGCCGCTTCTTCCTGTGCCAGTAATTTAATTGCTTTGGAAATCGGTAACGTTCGTTTGGTTTTTTTCCCGCTACCAATATTTTGAAACATGCCCTGTAGCTGGCTGGTCATTTCTTCCATGCCGGGAGGCGCCATTATTTCAACGCCTACTGCTGGAGCATTTAATTCCAGCTCTATTTCGGTGTCGTCTAACTTGCCTTCACGTAATTTTTTTCGAAATTTTTGGCGTGTAATGCTTTCTTTTTCGGCGTCTTCTTCAATATCCTCGGTGCCAAAACCAAATTTACGTACTGATGGTAATAAAATATTAAGAACCTTTTCTTCAGCGGCATCTTCAGCACGGGCTTTAACTTTCGCCATTTCAACTTCGCGTGTCAGTTTAATAGACGTTTCGATTAAATCACGCACGATAGATTCGACATCACGACCAACATAACCCACTTCGGTAAATTTAGTTGCTTCCACTTTTAAAAAAGGTGCATTCGATAACTTTGCTAAACGACGTGCAATTTCGGTTTTACCAACACCGGTTGGGCCTATCATTAAAATATTTTTCGGTGTTATTTCGGAGCGCAACGGTTCATCAACACAACCTCGACGCCAACGATTTCGAAGGGCAATTGCGACAGCTCGTTTGGCATCGTCCTGCCCGATGATATGCTTGTCTAATTCTGAAACGATTTCTCGAGGAGTTAACTGCGTCATTCATTTAATCCTTATTTCTTAATAATTCAATTCTTCTATTACACGATTATGATTAGTGTAAATACAAATATCGGCTGCAATACTTAGCCCTTTTTCAACAACGTCGCGCGCACTCAGCTCGGTGTTGTCCAGCAAACCGCGTGCGGCTGCCTGTGCGAATGGGCCACCGGAGCCAATTGCCATCAAGCCTTCTTCCGGTTCAATGACATCCCCGTTACCTGAAATAATGAGTGACGCTTCTTGATCCGCCACGGCTAACAATGCTTCGAGTCGGCGTAACATTTTATCGGTACGCCAGTCTTTTGCTAATTCAACGGCTGAACGAACCAGATGTCCAGAATGTTTTTCAAGTTTCGCTTCAAATCGTTCAAACAAGGTAAAAGCATCGGCTGTACCGCCGGCAAACCCGGCAATCACTTTATCGTGATACAAACGGCGAACTTTTCGGGCATTACCTTTCATGACCGTATTACCCAGGGTGACCTGTCCATCGCCGCCAATGACAACTGTGTTGCCACGTCGAACGGATAATATTGTTGTTCCACGATATTGTTCCAAAAGCTGACTCCTTAACCTTTATATATAGGGCCTGATACTGAGCTTACTATTGTACACCAAGCTGCGTAACCCAGCAGTATCTATAAAACCCTAGTATTTAGCTATCAATTGTATCGTGGTAATACAATAAGGGCACTAAGTCGCTATTTCAAAAAAATTAGCTAGAATTATTAAAACTGTAACTACGATATACTTTTAGACCAAAACCAGACAATTTTTTTACAAATTAATCTACTTTTAAACATAATCAAACTCAATGATTTTACATAATTATCATAAAGTTAGATTGATAGCATCAATTAACAATATTATTTGTAGCAGTTACAACAAGCTGCTATATTAGAAAAAACATTAATAAAATGGTTTATATCTTTAATAATTAAAAGAATTGAGTGAATTAATATGTTTAGTGCAGGGAAGTACAATAATTTCAAATACTTATTTTATAGTCTTTATGTATGTTTTATATTGGTAACCTTAAGCTCAGCACATGCTGCAACAACTCTCCAGATCATTACACCAGATGGAGTAATTGCCACCAGTGTCCAAACATACACCGACACCGCATCTAGTCCAACATCAGCAGCGGTACAAGAAAACAATGCCATTTTATTTTCTTCTAACAATTCTACTCCTGAAAACTGGAGTGCTGAATTTACGGCACCACTAAATAAACAACTCGAAGCCACTAATTACGAGAATGCCGTTCGTCCAGATGTCGCTCCCCAAAACATTAAGTCACCAACCAAACCCGGCATCAACATTACAATCGGTTCAACCTTTAGGCAATGTAAAATTAAAGTGTTCGGAAGATTTGATGTACTTGAAGTTAGTTACGACTCGAACGGCAAGTTAACAAGATTAGCGGTCGATTTTATTCAATATTGTGACAATGACATAGCACTTAAACTAAATCCATTACGCGGTTCAATACGCCATAATTCGAATCTGGAATTAGAAACACTAGTACCAATTGCAATAGCCGGTGCTGATCAACGTGTTGTTGAAAATAATATTGTTGATTTAACCAAAACCCCGGTCACTAAAACTGGCAATTCAATAAAGTTAACTGGTAGCAATTCTAGCGCCGGTAAAAGTGCAACAATTAGCAGCTATCAATGGACACAACTCAGTGGCGCAGCAGTCAACTTTATTGACTCCAGTGATACTGTATCAACTATTTCCAATCCGAGTTTTATTATTCCAGATGATATCAAACTCGGTGGCGATAAACTGGTATTTGAGTTAACGGTCACTAATTCAAATGGAACTTCCGATACTGATACAGTTAGTATTTTTGTTGCCAGTCAAAGTGATCCACAGACCAGTTTCTTTTTTACAAGTGATCAACTCGATTATGTTGGGGCAGGTCAAAGCCTATATACTGATATCGATGATGCATTAATTACAGTGGATAAAACCGATATAGATCATGCTCATATATCAATAGATAATGGCGTTTTTTGGTATGCCCGCTTTGCTGCAATAATAGGGAACGGTCTTATCGTGAGTAATTATAATAACGTCGTTAAACACCCTGATATTACTGGAGTGTCTCCTAGCTTAAGTATTCATAACTTGAATACCCGATGCTCAAATATTTCTGGAAATTTTGAAGTAATTCAAAATATTAGAGATACTAATGACGAAATCAAAAATCTAGGAATTAATTTTGTTCAAATCTGCAATCAGGCTTCTAACGCAACACCAACACCCAAACTGAGCGGATACATAAAATACAACTTCATTGATCCAAGTGTACCAACAGCCAATGCCGGTTCAACACAAACAGTAACTGAAGCAACACAAGTGACTTTAGATGCATCAAAATCTGATGATCCAGATGGAACAATTAATAAATATCAGTGGAAGCAATTGTCCGGTACACCGATAACTTTATCCGATGACTTAAGTATTAATCCTACATTTACTGCACCCGATTACGCACTCAGCTCAAATGAAGATTTGGTGTTTCAAATTACGGTTACAGATGATTTAAAATTTAAAGCCAAGAGTTCAGTGAACATTACGGTTATCGAAAAAATAGTTAAACCTCCAGTAGAAACGCAACCACCAGTCATTGATAATTCAGCCATTGGCGGTGGCGGCGGCGGTTGTAGCATTAATAATAATGCAACTGTCGATTATACATTCTACTTAATGTTACTAATTGCTTCGCTTATTCAAATATTTCGAATACGAAAAACGTTTAATATATAGCAGTTTAGACTTTATACAAAAAGACCTTATATAAAACAAGTTATCTAAAAAGCAATGTGCATCACATTTTTTATCCATAATTCGTCTAGTATATAGAATCACACTAAATACTAATTTGGGTAGAACGAATTATGATTTTAAAAAACATTGCAACAATTCTTGTTTCATTTCCATTAACACTGTCAATTAGTTTTGCAAATGAAATTACTATTGAATCTTTCGATACAATTCGTCAAAATGATAAATCGGTTATTCGATCGCAATTAGTTAAAAATAGTAACGCAACTCAAAGTATTTTATTGTACATTCAAGATTCAAAGTGCAAATCGTCTGCAACTAAATTTTTCAAACTAACCGATTCGATTAAACAATCAACTGCTCGATTATATGTCCAGAAAATTGGAGAATCCGATATTCAAAATCACCATGGCCAATGCAGTGAAACGTTTTTATCCAACAGCACTATCGAACAACGAATTTCAGATTACCAACAAGTCATCACAAGTTTACGCACCTCAGCTGATTGGTGGGATAAAAAACTCTATATCATTGGAGAAGCTGAAGGCGGTTTAATTGCAGGCTTAATTGCAGCCAATTTGCCTGAAACACAAAAGCTGGCTATATTAAGTTTTGGTGGTGGCCTGACCATGTCAGAAGCCTGGATAGCAAATCTCACTAAAACGATGCTTGCCAGTGGTAAATCTGCTGCTGAAATAGATGAAATGCAATTAAGCGCAGCGAAATTTTTTAAAGAAAAAATATCAAAATCGACATCAAAATCAGAACTAGCACCGAATATTACCTTTAAATGGTGGGCCTCGGTTGTAGATGTTCGACTGAGCGATACGCTGGCTAAAATCGATTTTCCTATTTATATGGCGCACGGAACTGAAGATTTAAAAATACCGGTAGAATCTGCACAAAAAGTGGCTGATTTATTTAGCAAGCTTGGTAAGAACAATTTAGTTTACAATGAATATACCGGAACAATCAAAAACGTCAGTCACTGTAATATCAACTCTACAACAAAACCCGTATTTACTGAAGCCGTCAATTGGTTACTAAATTAATAATTAAAATGCATTATTTAATGCATGGAAATTTTTAACGCATAAATAACTCAAAGCTTTCGAATCAAAGCCGATAAGTAGAGAAATAGTCTACTACCAAAATATCTGTGCATTTATGCTTTTTCGATCAATAAAATTTCAAGTTACAGCGGCATTAGTACTTCAAGCTATTATCCTGATTAGTGTAGTATTCTCTACACTCTATTTATTAAAATTGCGACAACATGATTATTTGATTCTGAATTTAACAGGTCAATTACGTGTTATTTCATTGAGTTTAATTAAACAGAGCGAAAACTATGTTACTCATGCGCCCAGAAACTATGATGCTTATAACCGTGACCTCGTGCTATTTAATGCTGATTTGAAAAAACAAATTAGTGACTTTAACAAGATTATTAATGCACTAAAAAATCGTTCTATTTCAACAGAACTTATTAGTCATTTTTATCATTCAGTGTTAGATGCAAATAATCCAGATGATGATGATCTAAAAATTAGTGAAGCAATTCAGTGCAAATGGGATGTTCAATCTCAAAATCAACTTCACACAACAGTAAACGATTGGGGTACATTTAAACAAGGCCTCTATACCGAATTGGGCTCGAATCTAAACGAACCTCGTCTTGAATCTGCAGCTAAATATATTGTGAAGAATAAACAAAGTATTATTGATAGCACTGCTAAATTAAGTACTTCTTTTCGTAAAATGATGGAGAGAAAATTACATCAAATTAATACTCTTAACAAAGCAGCCATAATTATAATAATTTTCATCAGCATAACAATATTAACTATTTTATATTTCAAAATTTTTAAACCTATCGATACCACCGTTATGGGCTTTAAACGTATCGCTAATGGTGAATTAGATTATCAAATCAAAGTGGCTACACGAAATGAAATTGGTGATATGACCACGGCATTTAATAGATTAACGACACGTATAAATTCCCTGTTTAAGCTAACCGACGGTGTGAATCAGGCAAACGATATCGATGATACTTTGAAATTTTTATTAAATGAATTTGAATATTTTCTACCGATAGACTGGCTCTGTTTTGCACAACACGATTCTGAGATGAAACATTTTCAACTTAGTAGAATACACAGCAAATTCACCACAAATATTATTGAACAGGAGCAATTTTCAATCTCCGATACATTTTACGCGTTTGCACTGAAACAAAATGAGCCTGTTTCCTATCATAACAACTCAAAAACAGATCGGTTTAACGATAATGATCTGCTTATAGAAAAATTACGAAGTAATAAACTTGAATCTATATTAATAATACCATTATCTTATAACGGAACCAGTTCATCTGAATCTCATGCGGCGTTAATACTGGCATCAAAATCACAATCAGCATACACAAAAGAACATCATGATTTTTTAAAAAACACGGCACCCCAAATAAGTCATGCCGTTAGCAAAACAATCGGAATGGAAAGTTTAATTATTTCTGTTGTAGAAGGACTTGCCAAACTCGCAGAAAGCCGCGATCCTGAAACTGGTGATCATCTTTATAGAATGAGTCACTATTCCGCAATCATTGCCGAGCAGTTACGAAACCAAGGTTCTTACATGAATGAAATTAATACTGCCTATGTTCGCGATATATTACGCTTCGCACCAATGCATGATATCGGTAAAGTTGGAATAGGCGATTACATTTTATTAAAACCGGGTGCTCTAACCGATGAAGAACGTACTACGATGCAACAACATCCCACTATCGGTGCTGAAGTACTACGTCGTTGTGAAAAACAAGTGCACTCATTGGGAAAAGACATATTCAAGCTTGGAATTGAAATTGCAGAAAGCCATCACGAAAAAGTGGATGGCAGTGGTTATCCTAATAAACTGACAGGCGCTGCAATTCCACTATCAGCCAGAATAGTTGCTGTTGCGGATGTTTTTGATGCGCTAACCTCGAAACGTCCCTACAAAGAAGCTTGGCCAATAGATAAAGCGCTTCGTGTCATGAACGAAGATGCTGGCTCACATTTTGATACAGACATTCTCGCCGCGATGGAACAGGCAATGCCAGCAATTCTTGAAATTTACGAAAAACATAAACATGTTTAAAATACCAACTAAATCATGATTATCGACACTCGAAAATTATTTTAGTATATGAATAACACATTTTATTCTATACTTTATATGTGCCTTTAATTAAACAAAAATTATGTCCTTTTTCGAAACCGATAAGCAGCCGTTGGTGTAGTTGCCCTCATGCAACATTAATGGAAAGGTGTAGCAGTAAGATGAGTTGTAGCAGTCGCGAGGATAAATTTCATATAGCCTGTAATAATTTGGTTAAGACCTTAAAAAAATACTCCAGTTTTATAGTAGGTATTAACACACATGATGCAGAATTAACCCATGCTCAATCGATGAAAATTCGATGTGGTGGTATATTGGGAATGCAGCGAGTATTAAAGCTTGGTGTAGGTTCACCTCCTGTTATTCCAGATGTAATTCTTGCATCCAATAAACAATTTTCAGAAGTGGCTAATTTTCCATTTAATGAAATTGTACAAGACATTAAATCATTTTCTCACCGTAAAAAATGCCGCTAATTGATTAATTGTTGTTGCTATGAATTTTGATCTATTTAATACCAATGAAACCAGTTTACAATTTGATTTACCGAATGCTGATTGCACTTTGTATCCTGAATTTTTTAACAACCACGATGCTGATAATTACCTGTTGGAATTATCTCAATTAGTTAACTGGAAACAGGAAACTATTGCAATGTATGGAAAAACATTAAATGTTCCTCGCTTAACAGCCTGGTATGGAGAAAAAAATTTATCGTATGAATATTCCGGTATTAAGTCAGTTTCTCAACAGTGGTTACCTCAACTAATCTCGATTAAAAATAAAATTGAATTAATTTCAAGTACAACCTTTAATAGTGTTCTAATTAATTTATACCGCAATGGTAGTGACAGTGTTGATTGGCATAGTGATGATGAACCTGAATTAGGTTCTAATCCAGTTATTGCATCAATTAGTTTTGGTGAACAGAGAAAATTTCACTTAAAAAATAAACGTAATAAAGCGATTAAACAAAGTATTTTACTTCCACATGGCAGCTTGTTGCTCATGAGTGGTAAGACTCAAACAAACTACCTGCATAAAATTGCTAAAAGTACGCGTGATATGAAACCACGAATTAATTTAACATTTCGACAAATTATTTGATTGCCGCAGAAGTACTTATTTTTATTTGATACTTACTTGATAACTTCGTAATAACTTCATTAGAATTTAATATTACATTTTCCTGATCATAATCGTCTTCTAAAAATTTAACAAGAATGTATACTTTCGGTTTCGTTGTTGAATATCTCTTAGAAGAACTTCCAAATCGAGCATTATAATCTGTAGTCGAAGTTACACTACCATCTCGATTTACAACTTGTATTGGCGCATTATGATCATTGTTATAAGCATGTTCCTGAGTTGTTGATGTTGATTTTTTTCTTAAAATTGTAAAAAAAGGATAGCCATTATTTGAAGCTTCCTGCGCAGCACGTAACATAACGTAATCATTTGCCCGTTGTTGACCAGTTTCATCATTACCATAAAATGAAATCTGGTATTCCACACCGGAAACTTTAGTAATAGAAAACCCATCTGTCGAATTCGATGATGATTTTTGATACGGTGTGGGACTAATACACGAAATAAGTAACACTACTGCGAATAAAATAATTATTCCTTTAATCATTATGTTTACTCCTGGTATAAAAAATTTGCTACGGATTAATTATTTACACTTTCCACGCTGTAAATAATGTAGCTTTTATTGTTTTTATGTTAACTTAATTATCATGCATTATTTTGTCAACTGATTTTATGCTCTAGCTCCAAAAATCTTGATCAATTAAAATAAAAAGCCACTAGTTTTGACATAACAGAATTATTTTGTTTAGATAAAATCTAAATTTAAAATAAATACTATTTTTCATACTCCGAATGCTGCTTTATAGCACTTCCATCACAGGACCACTGACTTCTTGAATCCCAGAATATTCTGGCATTTGGCTGAATCGATGGTTCCTTATCCAATGAACCAGCCGGAATAACAGTGACACTTAACTCGGGGACATCACGCGGCATTGGACTACCACAATTACTGCAAAACAGCGTATAAAAACGTTCAGCTTCCGGTACATTATAACGTTGTAATAATTCAGCTCCCTTAAGCCATTTAAAGTCCGCGGCTTTAACCATAATATTACTGGCATGACCTGTCCCTGTCGCTTTTCGACAGCGCTCACAATGACAATGATAAAACCGTTCAGGTTCACCAGAAAGCTCATAACTGACCTGACCACACAAACAACTGCCATTGAATTTTTCTTGCGTCATAATGTTATCCTGGATTATCTCTAATAAATTGAACATGCATAACTTTATACTATTTTACAAGATGTTAAGATTATTTAGCTACCCTTACGACAAATGAGATAGAATAAAGTTTAAAATG
>CAYOHQ010000038.1:0-13908 GCA_964403805.1 uncultured Thioalkalispiraceae bacterium
TTTTTTTTTTTTTTATAGTTACATTTTACATGATTATTTTACATAACCAAAGCTTAATTGAAGTATCGCTTGTCTTCATCTCATTTTTCATACTTAACAGCCATATTACACAGAGTTATGCCTACGATGAAGATACGCGTTATTATGATGTTGAAATTATCGTTTTCGAAAACACACGCCCAAAATACCGTCAGTCTGAATTATGGAAAAAGAATTTCACGCAAGTTGAACCTGAAATTTATGTGCAAATTGGGCAACCATTCCCAATGGAGCTTTCAGAAAAATATGATCCACTACTAACTTTTCAATATATTGAAGACACAGCCTATCGGCTAAATGATATAGAAACAAATTTAAATGAATCAAATCATCATCGTGTATTATTGCATTCAGCTTGGCGCCAGCCAGGGCTAAGCAAAGAAAATGCAATAAGTGTTAAAATAGATCATTTTATTTCAACTGAAACTACCGATACAGATGAAACATCTGATGAAGCCACTATTAACCAAAGTGATCTTCAAAATAATCAAATCGAATCTGAAGAGTTAGAGTCTAACGAAGATGATTTTTTCACTACAACTGAAACTAACATCCAAAAACAGGGAATTGTATTATCCGGTTATATAAAGTTAATTTTATCGCGTTATTTACATCTAAAAATTGATTTAATTTACCACGAGCTAAAAAATGAACCAACTGATCAATTTTTTATCGATGAATTTGGTGGAGAAGATCGACTACCTGATGTTTTTCATATAAAACAAACCAGACGTTTACGTTCAAAAGAGTTACATTATATTGATCATCCTGTGATAAGTATCGTTGCATTAATTACACCTTATAAAATAGAAAAACAATAGTCAAAGAATTTATATCGAGTTATTATTGAGTTTTGGTATTACAACTTCCAATAATTTTTTTACAGCTATCATACCTTCAGTTAAATTTTGTTCAATAAGCTCCATAGTGATAGTGTTGTTACTTTTACCAGCTGCAAAATTAGCGACTACCGCGACACTGGCATAACATAACTCTAATTCTCTAGCTAAGGCTGTTTCAGGCATGCCGGTCATACCGACTATATCGCAACCATCTTTTTCAAGTCTATTAATTTCTGCAATACTTTCAAGTCTGGGGCCTTGTGTTACTGCATAAGTAGCAGATTCATTTAACTCAATATTATTTATTTTTGCTTTTGAAATAATAGACTGACGTAATTTTTCACAATAGGGTTCCGTAAAATCAACATGCACTACTTGAGTCAAACCTTCTTCATAAAAAGTGTTCTTTCGTGAGTATGTATAATCAACTATTTGATCTGGAATTGAAATACTTGCAGGTTTGAATTGCTCAGTGATACCACCAACAGCGTTCACTGCGATGATAGTACTGACACCGGCTTCACGAAGAGCCCATATATTGGCTCTGTAATTAACCTTGTGTGGTGGTATCGTGTGTTCATAACCGTGTCGAGCTAAAAAAATAACTTCAGTACCAGATATCTCACCCTGTGTTAATGGTCCTGATGGTTCACCGTAAGGGGTCTGTACAATTTCACGACGCAATATCGTCAAATTATTAAGTGATGTTAAACCTGTGCCACCAATAATTGCTATTTTATTCATTTGGTTTATAGCCCTTTCACAGCATAGATACCAGGGATGTTACGTAAATAGCCTTTATAGTCCATTCCATAACCAAACAAATATCGGTCTTCAACATTTAATCCAATATAATTTGCTTTTATGTTTTCTTTTCGAGTATGTAATTTGTTAACTAAAACCGCTGTTTTAATTGAGCTCGCCTGCTTTTGTTCACAATACTTAATAATCTCTACCAGGGTTTTACCTTCATCGAGGATGTCATCAACTAATAGAATATTACGACCTTTAATGTCCAAAGCCGGTTCTGATATCCAGGATACAGTTCCGCCGGTAATACCATTGTTATATCGGGTTGCATGAATATAATCTATTTGTAATGGGAAATTTAATCTCGTAAGGAGATGTCCCATTGGGATTATTGCACCGGTTAATATGCAGATTATAATTGGATTTTTTTCTTTTAAATCATATTCTACTGCCAACGCAATTTTATCTAACGCTTTTTCAACTTCATCTTTACTAAACAAACAATCGGCATCTGTTAAAACTTGATCTGGAGTAATCGATGTCATTAAATGATAAATAATTTAGTAAGTGAATGTTACAGTATCTTCATCCATCGCTTGACTAATTAAGTAAGCACCGCCTACTGTTTCATCAATTTCTGGTATTAGATCATCCCCCCATAACTCAAGAGTGGGAGTACATACTTTAAAAACAGCACCCGCTTCATGAGCGTCTTTTATATAATCATAAACTGTTTGAGCACTACCTTCTTGCACGTATAATTTCTCTGCAACACCTTTTTTTGCAAGTTCTCCAGCGCCTCCGGTCAGAATCACTTCAACCTGATATTCCATAGCTGCAGCAACCGAAGCTTGAAAAAATGGCGCTCCTAATTCTGCGCCTCTTGATGGGTCTGTATTGACCATCACAATCATAAGTTTATCAGGCATTACTGTATATCCTACTTTTAAAGATTAACTATAAATTATTTTTCAGTTACCAACCCTGCAAACTGCGGTGCATCAGGAAGATGTACAGTTGAGGTTGGAAACGCCATTTCGGCATTATTGTTTGTAATTATTTCATTTATTTTAAACAAGATATCCTGCTTTACCTCATGATAATGGATCCAATCAGTTGTTTTTGTAAAAGTATAAATAAAAAAATCCATCGAAGATGCAGCAAATTTATTAAAATTTACGATCATTGTTTGATTTTGTTCAATTTCATCGTGCGACCGTAACATTTCTTTCACCTGAGTAACTATATTTTGTACTTTATCAGCATCATCGTATCGCACACCAATAGTTTCATAAATTCGTCGATGACTCATTCTTGATGGGTTTTCAACTGCAATACTGGTAAAAGTTGAATTTGGAACATATAAAGGGCGTTTATCAAATGTTCGAATACAGGTTAACCGCCAGCCAATTTTTTCTACTGTCCCTTCAATATTTCTGTCCGGAGATCGAATCCAGTCCCCTACTGAGAATGGCCTATCCATGTAAATCATAAAACCACCAAAAAAATTCGACAACATATCTTTAGCTGCAAAACCGACGGCTAAGCCACCAATACCTCCAAAAGCGAGAACACCGGAAATACTAAACCCAAATGTTTGCAACACAACTAATATAGTTGTAATAATTACCGATATTCGAAGTAATTTACTGATTGCATCCGCTGTAGTTTTGTCTATTTTATCACTAGCACCAGAATTATTTTCGAGAATAATTTTTGATTCAACAGTATTAATAAACCGAATAATTACCCAAGAAATTATTAAAACAACGCCGACTTCACGAATGGGGTCAATTGAATTAAAAATTGATGCCTCGGTACTGATTGCAATAACGTCTGCAGCAAATGTTATTCCTATAAGCCAAATTAAATAACTCAATGGACGACGAATTGCAAAAATAATCGCATCATCCCATTTGAAATTATTTTCTCCCAAGCGAGCTTCAATACGTTTTAACAATTTGCTCTGAACAAAATTAATAAGTAAACTTAAAAATACGATTATAAATACCTGAATAATCCAGACATCTTCCTTAATATCAAACTGGGATAAAAATGATTTCATATATTCCATATACAATTCAACCTACTTAGTTATTTCTAAAGATAAATCTTCAATATGTTCTTGTAAATAACTCACGTATTTATTCCACTTTGAGTTATGTTTTAAATCATCAACTGCTATTTTTTTACGGCCATACATCTTCACATAACGCATCTGAGAACTTGAATTTATATGATAATGTCGCCCATTAACAACTTCAATCGCAGCAGCTCTATTGTTACAAATTAGAGCCATATCACATCCTGCTTGCAATGCCTGAAAAGCACGTTCGCTATAATTTTCGCTGATAGACGATGCGCCAACCATATTCAAATCATCGCTAAAGATCATTCCACTAAAACCAAGTCGTTCACGCAAGACCTTTTGTAACCAAAAAGATGAAAAACCGGCCGCTTTGGAATCAACATTCTTGTAGATAACGTGCGCGGGCATAATAGCACTAATCCCCTGATCTATTAATCTTTTAAATACCTGGATGTCTTCTTTATAAATGGTACTGTAATCACGTAAATCGACGGGAATGTCAACATGCGAATCTACTTCAACACCACCATGTCCAGGAAAGTGTTTACCAGTTGCTGCCATCCCGGTATCATTCATTGCACGCATAAAAACTGTTGCTAGATGAGCTGCAACTTCTGGTGAACGATGAAATGCCCGATCACCAATAACAGTATTCATATCTCTGTCTAAATCCAGAACCGGCGCAAAACTGAAATCAATACCAACAGCACGTAATTCTGCTGCCAATATCCACCCAGCGGCATACGAACATTCTCTGGCAATCCCAGGATCGCGATCATGTAGTAAACCATAACTGGCAGCACTTGGTAATTGCGTAAATTCAGATCGAAAGCGTTGCACTCGACCACCTTCATGATCAACTGCAACTAATAAATTCGGAGATCGTAACTCGTGGATTTTTTTAACCAGTTGTACTAATTGCTCACGTGATTCAAAATTACGTGAAAACAAAATGATACCGCCTACCGCTGGATGACACAGCAGTTCACGATCTTCCTGATCCAGCTCTATTCCAGCAATATCGAGCATTATTGGTCCAAGCGTCATACCCTGTCCTTGTATCTATAATATGAAGCAAACAACATTGGTCTATCTCGAAAAGTAAATAACTGTTAAATAATACTTAATTCTAAATGGAATCTGCTTTATTTGTCTAGTTAATACTAAACATCGTTACTTAGCTTGAATTGTTGCAATCGTACCAATTTCAACCATCTCATACAGTTTAATTACATCATCATTGTGCATTTTAATACAACCATGTGAACTCGGTATACCCATTTCATCCTCATCAGGACAACCGTGGATGTAGATATAGCGTTTCATGGTATCAACATCACCAAGACGATTTTTATATAATTCAAGACCACTAAGCCATAGAATTCTTGTCAGTATCCAATCCCTTTGTGGATACTGCAATCGTAATTCAGAACTGTATAGTTCACTCGTAGCTCGACGTCCGACAAAAACCGTATTTACTGGTAAATTAGAACCAATCTTAGCTCTAATTTTATGTCGTCCAGTTGGGGTACATTCACTACCATTTTTCTCACCAACACCATTTTTAGCTGTTGAAACAGTGGCAGCAAATAGTATTTTTGTTGCATCAACCAACTCTAACTGTTGAGTGGCAACATTTATTTTAATTTCTAAATGCTGATTATTGTTTACTACCATTGATTATATGGGTGTTCTACCAGATTAACATTATAATAACGGACATCACCGGAAACTTCTTCAGCAATAAAGTCCGGTAAAATAATTTTTTCATCTATAGAGTCTAGTTCAATCTCAGCGACAATTAATCCTGCATTATCACCTTCAAAAACATCGATCTCCCATTTGTTTTTATTAACAAAAACATCGTAACGCATTTTAGATATTAATGGTTTGGCACATAGATTATCCAGCATGTCTAAAGCATCTTCTTTTGGAATCGCATACTCATATTCACTTCGCACAATACCTAAAGTCATACTTTTAATATTAAGATACGCATCATTGTCTTGAAGTCTTACTCTAACAGATGCTAATTCTGAACCTGTTAAATAACCCTGAATGTATTTTTTGCCTTTGGTGCACGCATTTCGCCAATTGTCATTTTTTAATAAAAATTTTCGTTCAATTTCCAACGGCATGAAATACCACCTTATAGTATTTATTTAATAAAAAGCGCTATCGATTCAACATGTGCTGTATGGGGAAACATATCCATAACACCTGCGGTTTCAAGTTTATAACCACATTCATGGACCAGAATGCCGGTATCACGCGCTAAAGTTGCAGGATTACACGAGACATAAACAATTCTTTCTGCATTCAATTTTGCAATATCTTTAACTATAAGTTCAGCTCCGGTGCGAGGAGGATCAATTAATATTTTGGTATAATTTTTATTCCGAAACCAGGGAAGTTGTGTAAAATCTTCCATTAAATTAGCAACAAAAAATTCTGTGTTGTTTATTTCATTTAAGTCTGCATTATGTGTTGCCTGTTCAACCAACTTTAAGTCACCTTCAATACCGATGACATTCCTGGAGAATTTTGAAATCGGTAAACTAAAATTTCCTAAGCCGCAAAATAAATCCAATACGGTATCGTCTTTAGTTAAATCTAATAATTCAAGTGCGCGTGAGATCATTTTATGATTAATTTCATAATTCACCTGAGTAAACATCCCAGGTTCAAAATCATACTTAAGATTATATTCTGTTAATGAGTAATTTAATTCCGGTTTCTCCGGATAAAGTGGATAAACACTTTCAGGGCCTCCTGGTTGGCAATAAATATCGAAATTAAATTTCTTTGCAAATGTTACCAGTTTAAGTGAATCCTCTTCTGTTAATTCAACCATATTTCGAAATACTAAAGCGGTATTATTGTCTCCAATAGCGACTTCAATTTGTGCAATCTGATCATATGCCTCTAGAGATAGTATTAACTCAGCTAAATCCACTAAATGTTTCCCTACAGATGGGTGTAGTACAACACACTGAGACAGATCAGCTAAAAATCGACCGTTTCGTTCTCTAAAGCCGACGAGAACACGCTCTTTTTTACGCACATATCGAACACCGAGTCGAGCCTTTCGTCGATAGCCCCATGCATCACCCGATATTGCCGGTAGGACACTATTTAATTCAATTTTAGATATATTTTTAAACTGTTCAATTAAAATATCTTGCTTTTGCTTGATTTGATATTCTGAATACACGTGTTGTAATTGGCAACCACCACACATTGTAAAATGTTCACATCGTGGTTCAATTCGATTATCTGATGCTTTAATAACATCTACTGTTTTACCCACATCATAACGAGAATGTTTTTTTGTATACTCAAACATTACTTCTTCGCCAGGTAATGCCTGGCTTATAAAAGTGACTTTATCATTAACACGTGCAACACCCTGACATTCTGTATTTAATGATTCAATATGAGCATTAACTGGAGTAGTATTTTTTCTTTTTCGGCGCCTAGACATTAGTACAATAAGTAAATTTTAAATATAATTAAGAATCAGGAAAAATTCCTGTTGATAAATAACGATCGCCGCGATCACATATAATGACTACAATAACGGCACTTGAGACTTGTTCAGCTAATTTTAATGCAGCAGCAACTGCCCCACCAGAAGATATCCCACAAAAAATTCCTTCTGATCTTGCTAATGCTCTAGTGGTATTTTCTGCATCATCCTGACTGACATCAATGGTTTTATCGACGCGCCTGGCATTAAATATTTTTGGCAGATATTCTTTCGACCAACGTCGAATTCCAGGAATGCGTGCACCTTCTTCCGGTTGTACGCCGACTATTTCAATTTTTGGATTTTTTTCTTTCAGAAACTTTGATGTACCCATAATTGTTCCAGTAGTCCCCATGGCACTAACAAAATGTGTGATTTCACCATTAGTATCATTCCAAATTTCTGGTCCAGTAGTATTATAGTGAGCAAGAGGATTATCAGAATTTGAAAATTGATCCAATACAATTCCTTTGCCTTGTTTTTGCATTTTATCTGCTAAATCACGTGCACCTTCCATGCTAGACTCTTTTGGTACCAATATTATTTCAGCTCCATACGCTTTCATGACGGCTCGTCGTTCGATACTCATATTATCCGGCATAATCAGAATTAAGGTGTAACCTTTAATCGCAGCCGCCATTGCCAGGGCTATTCCAGTATTACCACTAGTTGCTTCAATCAACACATCGCCAGGTTTAATTGAACGTCGTTTTTCTGCTTCTTGAATCATACTGAGAGCCGGACGGTCTTTTACAGAACCAGCAGGGTTATTACCTTCCAGCTTTACTAAAATTGTATTCTTAGTATTCACCGTAAGACGTTGTAAACGAACTAAAGGCGTATTACCAATAAAATCTTCAATTGTAGGATAATTCATATATTCAATTTCGCACTGTAATTAATTCTATTATAATGTTATTTTATCAACACGGGAAACACGCAACCCAAATCACATAAAACAATAAATATGATCATCGACACCAAAATTGCACTCGAAAAATCGAACGATAATAGTGAATTAGCTAAAGAGTTATTTACTATGCTAATTAAAGAATTACCTCAGTCTCTCGAAAACATTAAATCTTCACACCAATCAAAGTCGAATGAAGATTTACTCAATCACGCACATCGCTTACATGGCTCTACAGCTTATTGCGGTGTACCCGATTTAAAAACTGCCGCATCCAAATTAGAAAACAGCATTAAAGCAAATGTTGATGAAATACCACATTATATTAATGAAGTAGAATCTGCAATAAATGCCCTTATTCAAAATGCCCCTAAAATATTAAAAAACACCTGGTAATAGTTTTTCATAATTCAAGCGTTACAAACGCGACTGCATGATCAATTTCATCTGCAATGCTCAAATAACTTTTTTTGATCGCATTTTCATTTACAAACTCAGTAGCACGACCGGAATAGACTAAATGCGGTTTTCCCAGTTCATTATGTTCTACTGAAATATCAGATAGTTTCAATCCTGAAATAAATCCGGTTCCCATCGCTTTGGCTGCTGCTTCTTTCGCTGCAAAGCGTTTCGCTAAAAAATGTGCCTGATTTTTTTTATTAAGATACTCACTAAATTCGTGTTCTGATAAAATTCTTCGTGCAAATTTTTCACCGTGCCGATTTAAATTATCGGCCATTCGTTCGACTCGCACAATATCAGTACCAATACCGAAAATCAATTGACTATTCCTTGGGACAGCAATAGCTTCATATTTCGGACCGAGTTTTCCAAACCATTAAAAACACTATCACAAACTATTGAATGGCCAATATTTAATTCAACTATGCCATTGATATTAACAATTTCCTGAACATTGTTATAGTCCAAACCATGGCCAGCATTAACTTGTAAGCCAAGTTGATTACCATATTCAACAGCCTTTTTAACCAATTCTAAACTTTGTTTTATATCGTCTTCATTTATTGCATTTGCGTAATGACCGGTATGAATTTCTATCACAGAAGCACCACATTCTGCAGATGCTTCAATTTGAGAGAAGTCGGTATCAATAAACAATGATACTTTAGTACCAACAGCTGCTAAACGTTCACAGGCTTGCTTAATTTGACTTCGTTGTGAAACCACATCTAATCCACCTTCTGTAGTGAGCTCTTCACGTCGTTCAGGCACGATACAACAATTTTCAGGTTTAATCTTAACCGCATATTCAATCATTTCATTTGTTGCTGCCATTTCCAAATTCATTGGCGTTGTTAATGAATTTTTTAGCATTTCGACATCACGCTCTTGTATATGACGTCTATCCTCCCTTAGATGCAAAGTAATACCATTAGCACCTGCTTTTTCGCAAATAGTTGCTGCTATTACAGGGTCGGGAAAGCTTGTCCCTCGAGCTTGCCTAAGTGTCGCAACGTGATCAATGTTTACACCTAATAAAATTGATTTAGACATTGTACTTCCATTTTAACTGATGTGTTTTAAGTGGCTTTCCAGCAAGGTAATAATTAATAATACAACGCATTAATTTTTTTGATTCAGATAAGGTTTTTTTACCTATCAATTTTTTCGTATCCAAAGAAAGTAATGTCTCGCCACTCACGAGAACACTATTATCTGTTAACTTTTCCAATACCGGTCCTTGTTCAATTTCAAAGTAGTAGGTTTTTCCAGGATCAATTTTTTTTCCTGTTTCCGCATCAATCGTTAAATTAAGTCCATATCCCAACTCTTGAAACAGAACACATTCAAACTGTCGTAAAACTGGTTCAATATTTTTTTCTGATTTCAAATTTGAAATTACTTCAGAATACGCATTATAAAGAGTTTCATGGGGATCTTCTTTATGTAAGAATCGTAAAATTAATTCATTAATATAATAACCACACAATAAATTGGTACCATACAAATATTTAAAAACACCGTTTAATTCAACATTGGTTAAGGTATGCAGTTCTGTCTTACCAATCCATGAAACAAGAATAGGTGTAAACGGTTGCAATACGCCGGACGATGAGCGTTTTTTCTTTTTAGCCCCTTTCGCAACAACTGAAACTCGACCGTAATCACGTGTAAATAAATCAATGAGTAGACTACTTTCTTTATAAGATCGACTATGTAATATATAGGCGTCATGAATTGAAAACCGATTTTTATCAGTCATCATCATAACCTAAACTTTTTAACGCTCGAATATCATCAGCCCAGCCTTCTTTCACTTTAACCCAAAGCTCCAGAAATATTTTACTGCTGATTAATTTCTCAATATCAATTCTGGATTTTTGACCAATACTCTTTAAACGCGCACCATTTTTTCCGATCACAATTGCTTTTTGAGAACTGCGTGAAACCCAGATTAATGCGGCAATCTTAGTTATTTTATTTGTTACTGTATATTTCTCAATTTCAACCGTTAAGTCATAGGGAAGCTCCTGACCTAATTCACGCATTAACTTCTCTCGTATTATTTCCGCGCTCATAAATCGTTCACTTTTATCAGTAACCTGATCCTTAGGAAAATATGCTTCAGAAACCGGGATATATTGAACAACGCTTTTTTCTAATTCTTTAACGTTAATTCCTTTTGTTGCGGATATTGGAATAATTTCTTTATAATTAAGTTTTTTAGAAATCTCATCAATCAGAGGCAATATTTTTTCTTTATCCTTAATTCTGTCAATTTTATTTAACAACACTATAACCGGAACTGTAGAATCTTTTAATTTCAATAAAACATTGTCATCTTCTTCAGTCCATTTATCCGATTCAATTAAAAATAAAATTAAATCAACATCATGAAGAACGCTATTTGCAGATTTATTCATGTAACGGTTCATTGCACGTTCCGATACATGTATACCGGGTGTATCAACGTAAATAACTTGTTCTGAATCTGTTGTTTTAACACCTAAAATTCGATGTCGGGTTGTTTGAGGTTTTCGAGATGTAATACTTATTTTTTGTCTTAATATGTGATTCATTAATGTAGATTTACCTACATTAGGCCGCCCTATTAATGCGACATAACCACAACGAAATAAATTATTAGAGTTCATAAATTAAAATATTGTAATGCCACACTGGCAGCATGCTGTTCAGCTTTACGACGACTGGTTCCATCACCCTTAAATGTTTTATCCAATTCATGTATAAAGCACTCTACAAAAAATTTTTGTAAATGAGATTTTCCCGTTATACTAATTACTTCGTAATCAGGAACAGATTTCCCATTAGACTGTAAATATTCCTGTAACCGAGTTTTTGGATCTTTTAGATCTTCTCCTGGAACACAATTATCTAAATAATTTGAATACAAATTTAAAACAAATTTTGATGCCATATCAAAATCAGAATCCAGATACACTGCGCCAATAATAGCTTCTAACACATCGGCCAAAGTTGACGACCGACGATAGCCACCACTTTTTAACTCACCAGAACCTAGTTTGATATAGTCACCCAAGGTATGCTCTTGTGCGATTTTTGCCAGAGTATCTCCTTTTACTAAACTAGCTCTTAAACGACTTAAATCACCTTCAGAAATTTCCGGAAAACGATGAAATATCTCGATACTAATAATAGTATTTAATATTGAGTCACCTAAAAATTCGAGTCGCTCATTATTTATTTTTGCATAGCTACGGTGTGTTAATGCTAATTCAAGTAATTTTTTTTTGGTAAACGTATAGTTAATACCTTTTGGCAATTCATTCATCTGATGCAGGTATTTTAACCTCAGACTTAAAAGTAAAAAATAAATCGATATTACCGGCGAATGGCTCACGAACTTCATAATCAATATCAACCACAAACATATTAGCATCACGTGAAATAGTGATATCTGCCGGATTTATTGATGTAGTCATATTAATGTCAAATCGTTTATTTATTGTCTTTCGTAATTCAGAGGCGGAAATAAATTTTTCGTTACCATCTGCCAAGTCGCTGATAACTGAATTCACACTATTATTTTCTAAATAAATTGGCACTAACAGTATTATAACGTAGGTAAAAAATCCTATTAAAAATAGAACAAACATCCAGCCTATACCTGTCATGCCATTTTGTGATTTTATATTTTTCATTTTATTCACTACTATATTAGTTAATGGTTCCTACTCGCTGCCATTCACCCCAGTGAGCAAAGATAAAAAATGCTTCTCCAACTAGATTTTCTTCCGGTACAAATCCCCAATACCGGCTGTCATTACTGTTATCGCGATTATCACCCATTGCAAAATAATGCCCTTCCGGAACTACCCATTTATTATTTCGAGCCGGATAAGGTTGCATGTGTAACATTTCATGTTTAACCTTACCTAATTGTTCTGTTAGTCGTTGCGCTATTCCGATATCATCAATTCTATAGCTGCTCTGATATGCTTGGGGAATTGCTTCTCCATTTATATGCAAAACTTTATCATAGTATGCGATGGTATCACCGGGTAAACCTACTACCCTTTTAATATAGTTCAAAGATGGGTCTTTTGGGTAACGAAATACAAAAATATTACCTCTTTCTGGCTCACCAAATTCAATTATTTTAGTGTGAATAACTGGTAATCGAACGCCATATGAAAATTTATTGACTAATATATAATCGCCAATAGTTAGCGTTGGCAGCATGGAGCGTGATGGAATTTTAAATGGTTCAGCAATAAAGCTGCGCAACACTAATACAACAAAAACAACTGGAAACAGAAATTTTCCTAACTCAGCAATACTATTATACGATTTAATCATAAAGCCGGAATCGTCAACCTTACTTTCAGACTCCTTACTTTGTTGCTCTGTTTGTTGTGTTTTTTTAAACACAAATTTGGTTAAAATTATATCCAATAACCAAATAGAACCGGAAACCAAGACTAAAACCGTTAAGAGTAATTCAAAATCAAAATTCATTTTTCTTTTCCTACGTGTAATACAGCAAGAAATGCTTCTTGAGGAATTTCCACACTACCAATTTGTTTCATTCGTTTTTTCCCTGCTTTTTGTTTCTCTAGCAACTTTCTCTTTCGAGATACATCACCACCATAACATTTTGCTGTAACATTTTTTCGTAAAGCTTTTACATTTGTACGAGCAATGACTTTTGCGCCAATTGCCGCCTGAATTGCTACATCAAACATTTGCCGGGGAATAAATTCTTTCATTTTTGATGCTAACTCACGCCCCTTAAAATCGGATTGAGATCGATGAACGATTAGCGATAAAGCATCGACACCTTCACCATTAATCAATATATCCATTTTAATTAAATCTGCTACCCTGAAACAAGAAAATTCATAATCAACTGAAGCATAACCTCGACTCACAGATTTTAATTTGTCAAAAAAATCCATTACAACTTCATTAAGTGGAAGCTCGTATTGAATTGAAACCTGGTTACCAGCATAATGAATATTTTTTTGAATACCCCGTTTTTCTATGCACAGTGTTATTACATTTCCAACGTATTCATGTGGTACTAAAATATTTGATGTAATAATAGGTTCACGAATTTCTTCAATCAAACCTGCATCGGGTAAATCGGCAGGATTGTCAACTTTAAGTACTTCGCCTTTTCGAGTTAACACCTCAAAAATAACAGTTGGAGACGTAGTAATTAAATTTAAATCATACTCACGCTCCAATCGCTCTTGAACTATTTCCATGTGCAGCATACCCAGAACACCACAACGAAAACCAA
>CAYOHQ010000039.1:0-13832 GCA_964403805.1 uncultured Thioalkalispiraceae bacterium
AGTGTTTGAAATCACCGAACAGAATTCGCGTGGTAAAAAAGGCTATAAAAATATTGGTGATTTTAATCAACAGCCTGCTTTATCTGGTTTAAAGAAAACAAATTTAGCTGACCTAGCTGTAAAATCGAATTATTTTTTATTAACATCAACTGCAATAATCGGTCAGCTGGAAATTAGCATGAAAAGTATATTAAAACGAGACGATAAAAAAGGCACCGTAAAGGTAATCGTTCGTTCTCAAGGTGGATTATAAATGGCACGTTACGTATTTATACGGTTAACAGAAACACAGTTCATGTCAGCTGACATTGATGCTGCAGAATGGATCATAACGGATAAAAGTGATCCACAAACGATGATTGAAAAGGGAACTTTATACGAGCCTCCCGTATTGAGTCTGGGTGATAAAGTGATTGCCTGTATGCCTGCGTCAAAAATCATGCTGAACTCTGTTTCACTTCCAAATAGCAATATTAATCGATTACGAAAAATTGTTCCATACACGCTGGAAGAATTTATTCTGGATGATATTGATGAAGTACATTTTGCAATAGGTCAAATGAATGAAAAAGAAAAAACACCTGTTGCAGTTATCCAGGAAAAATTACTGAGTGATAATTTAAAATCAATTGAAAAGCACGGTTTGAATCCTACAGTAATGGTGCCTGACTGTTTGTGTCTTCCCTTTGAGGAAAATACATGGACAGTGTTTGTAGAAGATGATATTGCCTTGGTTCGCACTGATAAAGATTTAGGATTTTCATGCACAACAGATATACTTATATTAATGTTAACGCAGTATTTAAAGGAAGATGATGTTGATTTTCCATCGAGTATAAAATCGTATAATGTTCCTCAAGAAATACAACAGGAAGTAATGAATATTTCCTTCGAATCTGATGTTGAGTTTTCTACTTTCGAAGTATCCGGCAATACTGAAATGCTATTTCTTGAACAATATTTTGAAAGCACACCAAGCTTAAACCTATTACAAGGTAATTTTAGCAGGCGACAAAAGATGGGGCAGCAATTTCGCCCCTGGATACCACTTGTGGGTTTAGTTGCAACATGGTTGGTGCTTGCACTTGTGATCGACATTGTTAATTATAACAAATTGTCTTCAAATCTTACGCTCTTGAAACAAGAGCAGGTTAAGATATTTAAACGGGCATTTCCAGATGCCAAAAAAATTATTAATCCACGAGGTCAAATGGAATCTCGTTTAAAACAATTACGTAAAAAATCAGGAAAAAATGCCAGTAGTGCTACTGCAATGTTAGCTTTTGCGGCGAAAATTTTGCGTAAATACAAAATTGTGGGTATTAAAACGGTTCGCTATCGGGATAGTAAATTAAATATGGATGTACAATTGAAAAATTTACAAGTTCTGGACCAATTAAAAGAACAGCTAACTAATAATGGTAAATGGCAGGTTGAAGTATTGTCAGCAACTTCACGAGATAATTTTGTTGAAAGCAGAATTGAAATTCGAGGATAGTAAGTGAAAGCATATTTTAAAAATTTAAACCCTCGAGAGCAAAAACTGGTATTGGCAGCAGGTTTTTTTGTATTACTGTTTTTACCGTATCAGTTTATCTATGCTCCTTTTCAGGATAGCTTGACTAAAATGCAAGTGGATACCGAAAAAGTCAAAAAAAATATCGCCTGGATGAATAATAAATCTCAGGAGGTGCGTAGTTTATCTGGTGCAGGTGGTTCACGATCAGCTTCAAAAACATCATTACTAACTTTAGTAGAAACAACAACGAAACAAAATAAATTAAATAAAAACCTTCGTAAAGTTCAACCTGCCGGTTCATCCAATGTTAAAGTATGGTTAGATGAAGTACCGTTTGATAGACTGATGCAATGGCTTGATAGTTTAGTTGTTACCCATGGTTTATCGATTCAAGATATTACTGTTGAGAAACAATCTGGTAAAGGCATTGTAAATGCTAAAATCAATATGAGTGCAGAATGAATAATTTACAAATCGTATACCAAGCTGTTGTTGAATTTCTTCAGCGTAATTGGAAAATTATAATTATATCATTTTTATTATACTGTTATTTCTTATTCAGTAATTTACCAGCAAAAATGGTTATTGGCTGGGTGATGCCGGTAGCTAATAATCAAGTGTCATTGATATCACCTCAAGGTTCTATTTGGTCTGGTAAATTCGTCAGTGTTGCTGCAAAGGGGATTAACTTTAATAATGTTGAATGGGAATTAAATTTTTTTCCGTTGTTGTATGGTACTATAAGTGTTGACTTTGTTTTCGGTGATAAACAATCACATGGCACTGGTGAAATTAATATTAGTCTTTTTAGTAACAAAATTGAAATTGAAAATCTGGAAGCCCGAATGCCAATTTCATTATTTGAACCACTAATTGTTGGCGTACCTGCGAAATTGGATGGCCAATTATCGGCCCATTTTGATTCGCTTATTTATGCTCCTGGCGATGAAATATTAGCAAAGGGAAATTTAGTCTGGAATAGTGCCGCTGTTACGGTATTACAGACCGTTCAATTGGGTGATCTTAAATTATCATTACTACCACGTGATAAAGGCAGCCATGGTGTTCTAAAAGATGCCGGTGGCCCTTTAATCCTTGATGGCACTGTTCAATTAAGTAATAAAGGACAATATCAAGCTTCGGTAAAAGTAGGAACCCGTTCAACGGCAGAAAAAGCACTCAAACAAAGTATGCCATTTCTTGGCAAGGCTGGTTCAGATGGTAAGGTTCAAATTAGACGTAGTGGGCGGTTGCCACTTTAGATTAGTCAATGTCCAGTTTTTTTAGTCGGTAACGTAATTGTCTGAATGAAATACCTAACAACTTAGCTGCGGCTGTTTTATTGTATTTTGTTTTTTCCAAAGCCTTCACTATTACTTCCCGTTCAGTATTCGATAGTAACGGACTTAATGACATTTCATCATTATCAGGCTGTTCTTCTTCAGTAGTTATACGAGTAGTTTTGTTATTCGTTAATCGTAAATCTTCTTTTGTTATTTGATTTTCTTCACACATTGTCATCGCACGTTCCAGGATATTTTCTAATTCACGAACGTTGCCTGGAAAATTGTATTCTTGTAACATTTTAATGGCATCATGGCTTATATCAGGAACTTCGGTAGACCAGTTAAGAGCAATTTTATTTAAAAAATGTTCTACCAATAGCGGAATATCATCACAGTGTTCCCTTAAGCTCGGTACATCTATTTCGATTACGTTGATTCGATAAAATAAATCCTGTCGAAAATTTCCTTTATCTACCATCTCGAGTAAGTTTTTATGGGTTGCACTTAATATTCGAACATCGGTATGAATTTCAGATTCAGAGCCAACACTTTTAACCGCTTTTTCTTGTATAGCGCGGAGTAATTTAACCTGCATTGAAATTGGTAGATCGGCGACCTCATCCAGAAATAAAGTACCTTCATTCGCAGCCTGAAATAAACCCAATTTATCACTTGTGGCTCCGGTAAAACTGCCTTTTATATGTCCAAAAAATTCACTCTCCATTAACTCGGTTGGAATGGCACCACAGTTAACCGGGATAAAAGGTTTATCGCTGCGTGAGCCTTGTTCGTGAATCATTCTGGCAACCAGTTCCTTACCTGAACCTGATTCTCCTTGTATAAAAACAGGTGCCTGACTACGGGCTAATTTTAAAATTGTTTTACGGGTTTTTTTTATCGTTTCAGAGTCGCCTAGTAAGTTGTTAGGTGATTCTTTGAGTAACAAGTTATCATTATTAACAAGTTTTAGAGCACTTGAAACCAGTTTTCGAAGATCATTCAAATCAACCGGTTTTGAAACAAAGTCAAACGCACCTGCTTTTAAAGCTTCAATCGCTAATTCCATATTACCATGCGCGGTAATCATTGCCACTGGTGTATTACTGTGGTTTTTTTGAATATAACGCACTAAATCAATTCCATTGCCATCGGGTAATTTCATATCCGTTAAGCACAAATCAAAAGAATTATCGAGTAACATTTGTTTACCTTGTTTAATATTTTCGGCAGAATTTGAATCTATGCCCATTCGTGACAAGGTGATTTCGAGTAACTCTCGTATATCCGGTTCATCATCAATTATTAAAACATGTGATTTTGCTTGCATATGTTTCTACATTTAAAGTTAGTTAATGTGTTTTCTTGGATCTTGAAAAGTAATTCTAAAACAACTACCACCCATTGGCACTGGCACATAGGTTAAATGGGCTTGATTTGATTCAGCTAATTCGCGTGCTAAGTACAAACCTAATCCTGTTCCTTCATTTGATGTTGTGTAAAAAGGCTCAAATATATGTTGTGCAATATCGGCATTGATACCTTCACCTTTATCAATTATATCTAAAAAAGGACGTTTAAACTCTTCTGTAATACCACCATACACTATTAAATCCTGTTCACTGCTATCAGTTTCTGTTTTATGTCGAATACCATTTTCATACAAATTTGTTAGTATTTGCCGTAGTTGGCTTTTATCGAATCGAATTTTAATGTTGTCTGGATCAATATTCAAACTGATATTATCATGTTCGATATTTTTTAATTGTGAAAATTCATAATTAAAATTTTCTAAAAATGCATTTAACTCTATAATTTCAGGTCTTGTGCGATCTCGCCTACTAAGGTTCATAATGTTTTCAATAATTTCATTAACTCGTTGTGAATGAGTGGATATAATCGAAATTAATCGTTTATCATTATCGTCTAAATTTTCAGACTCATCGAGAAGCTGACCGGCATGGCTTATTGCACCTAGTGGATTTCTAACTTCATGGGCAATACTTGCTGTTAATCTACCGAGTGATGCCAGTTTTAATTGTTGAGCTCGTTGCGCCATTGCAGCAGTATCCTCCAGGAATATTAATACGCCTTCTGAATCGGTGTCATGCGATATTTTTGCAAATCGCGGCATGACCTCAGTATGGTGGTGATTTAGAAGAATGATTCTGGGCGGTATTATATTAGATTCACGCCATTGCGTTACGCGCTCATTTAATTCTGGTGAAATTTGATCTATCGCTGGCTTTTTACCTGTGGATGGCATGCCGATCATATACCAGGCCGATTCATTCATTAAACGAACTTTGTTTTTAGCATCTAACACGATGATTCCTGTTTGCATGCGCTCCAGAATATGCTCGGTTAATTCAGACATGTTAGCAATATCAACACCACGTCTCCGTGCTAATGCTTCACTTTCGCGAATTCTATTCGCTAAAAAGTTACCGATACTCGCAGTACTAAAGAACGCCAGGCCGAGTAAACCCGGTTGAATAAAATTACTACTATTAAACATATTATCAATATGAAATAGATAATGTTCAAACAGGATAGCGAGTGAAGCAAATGCAGCAAATAATAGCGCCGGTCGGCGTGTCATTATGATACTGCCACCTGCGATTGTGATTAGTAGCAACATGCCCAAACCGCTATTAGTTCCACCACTGGCATGCATTAATAATGTTATCGATACAGTGTCAATCAGTATGAAGGCATACATGTGAAACACGAATTTAGCTAATTGTAATTTTAGAAAAATCCATGCGAGGATACTGGCGCTAAAATAGAATGATGCGGTAATTGAAAATAGTGACTGGTCAGTAGAGCCGAGTGGTGATACTAAATGCCCACTGAGCACTAGAAGCATAAATACGCTTGAGACACAAAAGCGGTAAATATTTAAAATGCTCAGGGCTTTCCACGAGTCTGAGTGGCTGGATTCAAAATCTCGATTTTGAGCAGGGCGAATTAGGTATTGTTCTATCATTAATAATTAAATATAGGCCAAAATTGAGTAAAGCTTGATGTAATTAGAGCTATATCAGTAAATTAGGTTAATCTATGAGTAAGATGTATTTTTATAATTATTATGGCTTTTGTACCGAATCGAGTATGGCTAGTGACTTTGAGAGTCGAGATTCAGGTGCTCGGTACTGCAATAAAATTTATCGCCGGATTTTATGGCCTCTTTTAACGGAATATGAACCTGGCAGTAGTTACATTGCTTAATATCAACAATTTTAGGTGATTTTTTCCTTACAATAGTTCGATTGCCCATTTTGATACGGATTATACGAAAGATTAACCAAAAAACTAAAAACAGGACCAATACACGTATAATTGTCATAAAATTTCCTACAGTGATGCTGTTTAAATTTAATTGCTAAAAGTTGATTATAACGTAATTAAGCTTTGCTTCGATGAATACTTTGTTTCAAAATACGGCAATTTATTCAAACTGACAGAGTATTTTTTATAAACGGGATTTGATATGAAGTTGCATGAATATCAGGCAAAAAGCCTATTTAAAGACTATGGAATACCAACCACAGTCAATGTCGTAGCAAGTGACGCAGAGCAGGCCATTACTGAAGCTAAAAAGCTTAAAACAGACCGCTGGGTCGTCAAGGCACAAATTCACGCGGGAGGACGAGGTAAGGCCGGAGGCGTAAAAATTGTCGATTCACTGGATGATGTAGGCCAATTTGCTGCCAACCTACTTGGGACAAAGCTCGTCACCAATCAGAATAAGCCGTTGGGGCAACCTGTTAACATCATGCTAATTGAAGTGCCTACATCAATTAAGCATGAGTTTTATTTAAGTGCTCTGGTTGAACGCGGGGTTTCAAAAATAGTATTTATAGCGTCGGTTGCCGGCGGAATGGATATCGAAGAAATTGCACAAAGTCAGCCCGACAAAATAGTAAAAATTGCAGTAGACCCGGTAGTCGGTCTTCAAGCTTATCAATGTCGACAATTGGCTTTTGCGCTCGATTTACCAAATCAGATAAAGGCTTTATCAAAAATAATGCTATCGATGTATCAGCTTATTCTCGATAAAGATCTAGCCATGATCGAAATAAACCCGTTAGTACTAAGCAACGAAGACGAAATTATTGCGCTTGATGCCAAAGTAACAATCGATGATAACGCATTATACCGCCAACAATTATTAAATGCGTTACGCGATCCAAGTCAGGATGACGAACATGAAAATCAGGCTCAAAAAATCGGTCTTAATTATGTTCGTCTTGATGGCTCGATAGCCTGCATGGTGAATGGTGCCGGACTGGCAATGGCGACAATGGATCTCATTAAATTACACGGTGGCGAACCAGCCAACTTTCTGGATGTGGGTGGTGGTACTTCGGCTGAAAAAGTAGCAGAAGCATTTAAATTAATTTTATCGGACAGTCGTGTAAAATCAATTTTAGTCAACATTTTTGGCGGTATCGTTCGGTGTGATTTAATTGCCGAAGGCATTATTAATGCGGTTAAAGAAGTCGATATTAAAGTGCCGGTTATTGTTCGTTTAGAAGGAACCAATATGGCCGAAGGTAAAGCATTATTATCAAAGAGTGGTCTCGCCATTATTGCTGCCGAAGACTTAACGGATGCAGCCAAAAAAGCGGTTCATGAAGCAAAAAAATAAGAATAAAATTTAAATTAAAGGTACACAGTCGTTATGTCTATTCTGGTTAATAAAAATACCAAAGTGATTTGTCAGGGATTCACCGGGAAACAGGGAACATTTCATTCCACTCAAGCGCTTGAGTATGGAACAAAAATTGTTGGTGGAGTCACACCGGGAAAAGGTGGTCAAACGCATATTGGTCTTCCCGTGTTTAATACAGTCAGGGATGCCGTTGCTGAAACCGATGCTGATGCAACAATGATCTACGTGCCAGCACCTTTTGCAGCCGACGCGATCCTGGAAGCGGCTGAAGCGGGAATTAAATTGATAACCTGTATAACAGAAGGAATTCCTGTTATTGACATGTTAAAAGTGAAAGCCGCATTAAAAGGTAGTGATATAAATTTAATCGGGCCGAATTGTCCTGGTATTATCACACCGGGTGAATGCAAAATAGGAATTATGCCGGGTTCGATACATTTACCCGGAAAGATTGGTATTGTATCTCGCTCAGGAACATTAACGTATGAAGCAGTCGATCAGACAACACGTAATGAGCTGGGTCAAAGTACCTGTATTGGTATTGGTGGTGATCCAATTCATGGTTTAGGTTTCATTGATTGTATTGAAATGTTTGAACAGGATAGAAAAACAAAAGGTATCATCATGGTTGGTGAAATTGGCGGCTCTGATGAAGAAGAAGCCGCAGAATACATTAAGGCCAAGGTCCGTAAACCGGTTGTTGCCTATATTGCCGGTGTTGCAGCACCCAGTGGCAAACGCATGGGGCACGCCGGTGCAATAATTTCAGGTGGCAAAGGCACAGCAAAAGCAAAAATTCAGGCACTGGAAAATGCTGGCGTTATGGTTTCAATGTCTCCTGCCAACATGGGTAAATTGATGTTGGAATATTTTAATGGTTAAATTGCAGTTTAATTTAATGGATAGTTGTTTTGCTTAAAATTGCTGTTGCTCAAATAAATGTTTTAGTCGGTGCTATTGAAACGAATGCCGATCGTATTATTGAATATTGTGAACGAGCTCATAATGAACAGCAATCCGATTTGGTGGTTTTTCCTGAACTAGTTCTAACAGGCTATCCGCCCGAAGATTTATTACTTCGACCCGAATTAATTCCCAGAATTGAAAGTGCCTTAATACGAATTCAGTCGGCAGTTAACTATATTGATATTATTATTGGCACCCCACAGTTTAGTGATAATAAATTATATAATGCTGCAGTATGGATACACGATGGCGAAATTATTACGGTTGCCAATAAAATCCACCTACCAAATTACAGTGTGTTCGATGAAAAACGTTATTTTGATTCAGGCACTGAGCCTGCAATTGTCAACATTAAAAATATCCCGGTTGGAATACTGATTTGTGAAGATATCTGGTATGACAAACCTGTGATCGATTTGAAATCAAATGGTGCAAAATTAATTATTAATATTAATGCATCACCATTTCACATTGATAAGCGTGTTGATAGAGAACTAGTGGTATCGGATCATGTTCAGAAAGTTAATATTCCAATATTGTACATGAATCTGGTTGGTGCACAGGATGAACTGGTTTTTGATGGTGGCTCATTTGTAGTTGGAACAGATAAAAAGATAAATTATTTTTCACCGGAATTTGATGAAGGTCTTTATTATTGTGATTTTGAATTAAAAAACAATCAGCTAGTTGTTTCATCAGGAACTAACTATCCGCGTTTAACGTCTGTCGCTGCTGTCTATCGAGCACTGGTTCTCGGCGTGCATGATTATATTATTAAAAACGGTTTTAAGGGAGTAGTCCTTGGTTTATCTGGCGGTATTGATTCCGCATTAACATTAACCATTGTTGCTGATGCGATAGGACCTGAAAATGTCGAAGCAGTCATGATGCCGTTCACATACACAGCGCAAATGAGTGTTGAAGATGCCGAGCAAGAAGCAAAAAGTTTGGGTGTTGAATATAAAGTAATTGAAATTAATAACGCCTATGATGCTTTTATTGAATTATTGACCGATGAATTTAAAAATACTGAGATTGATAGTACTGAAGAAAATCTGCAAGCACGCTGCCGCGGTATTTTGTTAATGGCAATTTCGAATAAGAAAAGAAAATTAGTCGTAACAACGGGCAATAAAAGCGAAATGGCAGTGGGTTATGCAACTTTATACGGTGATATGGCTGGTGGTTTTGGCGCTTTAAAAGACGTCCCGAAGACTCTGGTTTATCTACTGGCTAAATACCGTAATACGCTTTCTAATGTAATTCCAGAACGCGTGATAGTGCGGCCACCATCAGCCGAATTAGCACCAAATCAACAGGACAGTGATAGCTTACCCAATTATGATACACTGGATAAAATTATCGAGCTTTATGTCGAGCAGGATTTAGGCTTAAACGAGATAGTGTCATCCGGAGTCGATAAAAATGTTGCTCAAGATATTATTAGAATGATTGAGCAAAATGAACACAAGCGTCGTCAGGCAGCACCTGGCGTTAGAATATCACGTCGGTCATTCAGCCGAGATAGGCGATATCCGATAACTTCGGGTTTTTAATGGATATTTTCTATAATTTTGTATTCAGCTGATATGAATTGGGATATTATTTGTAAAAGAAATTAAACAGTTAAATAAATTCAGGATTAAGATTATGAAGAAAATTGAGGCCATTATTAAACCATTTAAACTGGATGATGTTCGTGAAGCATTATCGGGTATTAATATCACTGGCATGACAGCTACTGAAGTGAAAGGGTTTGGTCGTCAAAAAGGGCATACCGAGTTGTATCGTGGTGCAGAATACGTGGTGGATTTTCTTCCTAAGGTTAAGATAGAAATTGTAGTTCAGGCAGATCAAGTTGATAATTGTATTGAGGCAATTTCTAATGCAGCTCGCACCGGTAAAATTGGTGATGGCAAAATATTTGTATCGTCAGTCGATAAAGTAATACGGATACGAACGGGTGAAGAAGGAGTTGAAGCGATATAAATTTTCAGCTTTTTTCAGGATAGTTTTTTTGTAATACACGCTGAACGTCTTCAGCCAACTTTGGTAACTTTAATTCAGTGTAGGCATTGACCATAATTTTTAGTGCCGCTTTTACCGATGGTGTGTTTTGAAAATTATTCAGGACATATTTAGAACGATTAACTGCAGCAATATAAGCGTGTCTTTTATAATAATAATTTGCAACGTGAATTTCATGATTAGCTAAACTGTTACGCAGAAAGATCATTCGTTTTTTAGCGTCAGCATTGTAAACACTGTTTGGAAATTTGGTAACGAGTTGGTTAAAGTAGTTAAAAGCATTTTTTGCAGAATTCGGGTCTCGTTCAGTTAAATCTTGATCAAACCACGTATCAAATATTGAATCTTCCATGTCATATCGACATACGCCACGCATGTAATATGCATAATCAACATGCGGGTGGTTGGGGTATAATTTAATGAATCTTTCTGCTGCTATAATCGCAGATTCCAGATTATCGTATTTAAAATGCGCGTAAATGACTTCAAGCTTGGCTTGTTTAGCAAAAGGTCCATAGGGAAATTTAGATTCGAGTTTTTCAAAAAAATCAACGGCGGTATCGTAATTACCATCTTCCATTGCGCCTTGAGCTTCATTGTAAATCTCTTGAGGCGACATACCTGATGTGGAGTCTGAATTATCTTCTGAGGTTGAACTGCATGATGACATTAAAAAAACAATTGATAGCAATGTAGCAAAAACAGTATATTTCTGGAAAAAGACTATTTTGTTTAGAGATAAATTTTGCATGGTAAACATAATATAAAAGTATGATAATAGCCCTATTATACGCTACCCGTGTAGCTTAAAACACTCAATAATACGATTAAACTGATAATTAACGTGACCGATAGCAAACAAATAGAGCATCTATCTGCAACTGTTCCAAATGAAATGGCTGGGCGGCGTCTGGATCAAATTCTGGCAACATTATTCAATGATTATTCCCGGGCACGATTACAGCAGTTAATTAAGGATAACCATGTTTTGGTGGATAACCAACATCGTAAGGCAAAAGATAAATTGCGGGGCGGTGAACAAATACAGGTTGATGTTATTGTAATAGAACAACAAGACTGGTTACCGGAAAATATCGAACTTGATGTAATTTATGAAGATGATTCAATCATAGTGATTAATAAACCCGTTGGATTAGTGGTTCATCCTGCGCCGGGGAACCAGACCGGTACCTTGGTGAATGCCCTATTATATCTTTACCCGGAGTTAAGTCTGGTTCCACGAGCCGGTGTGGTGCATCGGCTGGATAAAGATACTTCAGGGTTATTGGTTGTTGCGCGAACTGTACAATCTCAAACACATTTGGTGCAACAGCTACAAAATAGAACGGTAAGTAAGGAATACATAACGCTGGTTCATGGTGAAGTCGTGGCCGGTCGAACAATTGATACTCCAATTGGCCGGGACCCAAAAAACCGACTTAAAATGGCGATTGTTAATGGCGCAAAAGAAGCGATTACCCATTTTGTGGTGGATAAAAAATACCATAATTTTACATTACTTAAAGTTAATATCGTCACTGGACGAACGCATCAAATTAGAGTGCATTTAAAATCCATAAATCATGCTGTAGTTGGGGATCCGGTTTATACTGGACGAATAAAAATTCCAGCTGGAAGCTCGGAGCAATTAACGGAAAAACTAAAAAACTTTAAACGGCAGGCATTACATGCACATCAATTGGAAATTATCCATCCCGCGACACAACAAGCAGTTTCGTGGATTGCGCCAGTGGCAAACGACATTTTGGATTTGTGTTCGTTGTTAGATTCAGAAAAAAACCATGGCAATTAGTTTAATTAAAGCCGATTGGCCCGCTTCCAAGTGCATCATCGCAGGAACAACGACTCGGCAAGGTGGATATTCTTCCGCACCGTATGATAGTTTTAATTTAGCAACACATGTCGGTGACGATTTGGATGCAGTTGAAAAAAACAGGAAGTTACTGGTTTCTGAACTCAAGTTGCCAGAAGAGCCTGTTTGGTTAAATCAAGTTCACGGTACTAGCGTTTTCCAGTCAAACGAAGTTACATCATCTAACAATAAACAATATTGTGCAGATGCCATTATTAGTTTTGAAGCGAATAAAATCTGCGCGGTATTAACAGCAGATTGTGTTCCGATTTTAATAACTGACATAATGGGAAGCCGCGTAGCTGCAATCCATGCTGGATGGCGTGGCTTAAGAGATGGTATTATTGAGAAAACAGTATCACAGCTTAATTGCGATGCTGAAAAACTATTAGTCTGGATTGGCCCGGCAATTAGTGGTGAAGTCTTTGAAGTTGATGAAGTTGTTCGCGACGAGTTTGTTAAAATAGATAAAACTGCCATAAAAGCCTATACACAAAGCCGGCCAGGACATTGGTTGATGGATTTGGTGATGTTGGTTAAACAGCGATTAAATAAATCGGGCATTCATGATAGTGCAGTGTTTGGTGGAAATCACTGGAGTTATTTAGAGGATGATTTATTTTATTCTTACCGTCGCAATAGCACTACTGGTAGAATGGCGAGTTTAATCTATATTTGTAATACTTAAATTAGAGTTTAATAATATGAATGATTTATTTTGGATAATTTTATTTAGTTTGCTGAGTGGTGTGCTCAGTGTGTTAGCAGCATCTTTGTTTTTGATACTGCCAACTAAATATCGAAACAAAGCTATTCCGCATTTCGTTAGCTTTGCAACCGGCGCTTTATTAGGGGCAGCTTTTCTTGCCTTAATTCCTCATGCTTTGGATAATCCGGCAATTGTCGATGTACATAATATAGGCTTAACTATTTTGTTAGGTGTATTGTTATTTTTTGTATTAGAAAAATTTGTATTATGGCGACATTGTCATTCACATGATTGTGAAGTTCATACGCATAACGAAACGAATGAAACAGCAATGCTCAATGAAACTGCTGAACGCCACGCAGCCGGTACGCTGATTATTATTGGTGATGCTATTCATAATTTTGTTGATGGGGTATTGATCGCCGCCGCATTTTTAACAGACTTTCATCTGGGTGTTGTAACCAGTGTCGCGGTTGCTGCACATGAAATTCCCCAGGAAATTGGTGATTTTGCAATTTTACTACAAAGTGGTTATAAACGATTGGCTGCCTTGTTCTACAATGTTTTAGCCAGTCTCTCGACAGTGATAGGTGCCTTGTTGGCTTATTTTAGTCTCGCGAGTGCCAATAACATATTACCCTATGTGCTGGCATTGGCCGCAGCGAGTTTTATCTATATTGCGGTAGCGGATTTGATTCCCGGTTTGCACAAACGATTACAAGTGGCAGCATCGATACAACAGGTATTACTTATTGGAGTTGGTGTACTGGTTATAT
>CAYOHQ010000040.1:0-13823 GCA_964403805.1 uncultured Thioalkalispiraceae bacterium
CTACTAACGAGACATCCTGAACATCCGTATTCGCCAGGGTTGAACCAAAACGAAGTAACTTGGATATTTTTTCTTTGTTTGAAGTATCTTCTGAAGGGCCTTCTTTTATTACATTTCCAAACTCTTTCCAGAATTCTAAATATTTATCTTTTTCATTTTTAGCTAATTTTTCTAACTGCCCCAGTATTTTCTTAACTGAACCATTTCGAATAGTATCTATCTGTTTATTTTTTTGAAGAATTTCACGTGAAATATTTAATGGTAAATCATCTGAATCGACAATACCTTTTATAAAACGCAGATAATTCGGCATCAGTTGATCACTGTCATCCATAATAAAAACACGTTTTACATAAAGCTTGATCCCTTGACGTTTTTCACGATCCCATAAATCAAATGGTGCTTTTGTTGGTACATAGAAAAGTGTGGTGTAGGATTGCGTTCCTTCTACCCGGTTATGCATGCATAACATTGGATCGTTGTAATCATAAGAAAGGCTCTTATAAAAATCATTGTATTCTTCTTCTTTTATCTCGCTTTTAGAGCGAACCCATAATGCTGAAGCCTGATTGACGGTTTCATCTTCATAAGTAACTTCTTTTGGCTCTTCTTTCTTATCGTCGTCTTTATTATCGCTGTCATCAATTTCAGGGATGACTTCTTTTTTCATTACAATTGGAAGCGTAATGTGATCGGAATATTTTGATATCACTGATCGTAATCGATAATCTTCTAAAAATTCAGATTCATCTTCTTTAAGGTGCAGTGTGACTGAGGTACCGTGTTCATCCAGATCAAGGTTCTCCAGAGTAAACTCTCCTTCACCGCTGGACTGCCATTGAACACCGTGCTCAGCTCCCATACCGGCTTTACGTGTTAATACGGTAACCTTATCAGCCACAATGAATGAAGAATAAAAACCAACACCGAATTGACCAATTAAATTTGCATCTTTGGTTTCATCGCCGGTCATTTTTTCTAAAAATTTCTTGGTGCCTGAATTTGCAATAGTGCCTATATTTTCAATAACCTCTTCCCGGCTCATCCCAATACCATTATCGGTAATAGTCACTGTTTTGGCATCTTTATCAAATGAAACTCGAATCTTAAGTTCTGAATCACCTTCATATAAGGCATCATCAGCTATCGCTTCAAAACGCAATTTATCGCATGCATCCGAGCCATTTGAAATTAATTCTCGTAGAAATATCTCTTTGTTTGAATACAAAGAATGAATCATTAAGTTTAACAGTTGCTTCACTTCAGTTTGAAAGCTTAGAGTCTCTTTTTTTGCTTTGACAGCCATTTGTATGTTCCTTAAGTTCTATTGGTTCTATAAGTTATTGATAATATTAAAAGTTAAAAGTCCAAATCTGAATTTCGGCTTAAACCGAAATAATCTACTTATTGTGGGGACATTTATTAATTTTTCAAACTGTTTTTAAATAAAATCACAATTTATTTTCTGCCATGTAGGCCGTTGCAGCAGCCAGTGCCGAACCGGCCTCAATTGGTGCACCTAAATTAAGTAATACTTCATTTAAAGCGCCTAAACATTTTTCAACGTTAGCTTGATTACAGGCATAGCCCATTAATCCTATCCGCCAAACTTTTCCGGCAAGTGTTCCTAAACCCGCACCGATTTCAAGATTATAATCTTTTAATAAGCGACCACGCACTTCTGCATCATCAACTTCACCGGGTATAGTAACGCTGTTCAACTGTGGTAAATTATCACCTTGTTTTACAATAAATGATAATCCCATTGCTTCGATACCCGCACGTAACACATTATGATAATAATTATGACGGTTCCATGAGCTCTCCAATCCTTCTTCTTTTAAAATAAGCAAGGATTCGTGTAAACCATATAATGCATTCACTGGTGCTGTATGGTGATAGGTCCGTTTACCATCACCACCCCAATAGCCCATCACCAGACTCATATCCAAAAACCAGCTTTGTACTTTGGTTTTACGGTTCTGGATTAAATCTGCTGCTCGAGAGCTAAATGAAACCGGTGATAATCCCGGAGGACAGGACAAACATTTTTGTGTGCCAGAATATATTGCATCAATTTCCCATTCGTCCACTTTTAAAGGAGAACCACCCAATGATGTCACGGCGTCAACAATTGTTAAACAACCGTATTGATGGGCAATTTCAACTAAAGTTTTGGCATCAGACAATGCACCAGTGGATGTTTCAGCATGTACAAAAGCCACAAAACGCGCATCAGTATTATTTTTTAATGTATCTTCCAGTTTTTGTGGGTCAACCACTTCACCCCAGGCGTTTTCAACAACAACTGCAGTAGCACCACAACGTTCAACATTTTCTTTCATGCGATTGCCAAACACACCGTTAATACAAACCACGACTTTATCGCCGGGTTCCAGTAAATTAACAAAACAGGTTTCCATTCCCGCAGAACCTGGCGCAGATACTGGAAAGGTTAATTCATTTTCTGTTTGAAATGCATATTTCAATAGCTCTTTAAGCTCATCCATCATTGTAACAAACGCGGGATCCAAATGACCTATTGTTGGTCGTGCGAGTGCGGCTAAAACCCGTTCGCTAACATCGGAAGGACCAGGGCCCATAAGAGTACGTATTGGTGGTTGAAAAGATGTAATCATAATGGGAACTCGCCTATAGGTAATTATATTGATAAAAAAATTTAATACTTATTACGTTAAAACCCGAAATTATACCGATATCGGTTCACAAACTGAATGTTAATTAACAAAAATTCGCTAAAACATCGGCTAGAATACCACCATAAAAAATCAGGATAATTATAGTTTGGCAAAAATCACCCGGAATGTGATATTTTACACAACACTTAAACCCTGAAACAGATAACCAAAAATAAATTTACAAAGGCTGCCAAAAGATGCAACTACCATTAATTTTAAGTTCTGAACAATTAAAAAACCAACTTCAGCAGTCTGGCAATACGTTATTACTAATCGACATGACTAGTCCTAATACTTATATTCAGCATCACATAGCAGAAGCTGTTTTTTTAGATTACGCATGGATAGTTCGCATAGAACCACCGCGTATGGGTTTATTATCCAACATTGATCAATTAAACACGGTTTTTAATGCCATTGGCTTAACGCCCGACACTCACGTTGTAGCCTATGATGATGAAGGTGGTGGTCGAGCATGCCGTCTATTATGGACCCTTGAGACAGTTGGTCATAAACACTATTCATTACTGGATGGTGGCATACAAAACTGGATGAGTGAGAACAATCCGGTAACCGATAAGGTTGTTTACCCAACGCCTAATACAACATCGAATGAATGTAAGTACAGCATATTAGATCAAGCGATTGCAGATCAGGCATTTATTCATGAGCATCTAAATGATCCTGCGGTGGCTATTCTGGATTCACGATCCCCTGCGGAATATACCGGTAAAAAAGCTTTCGCGGAGCGAGCGGGTCATATCCCTGGAGCAGTAAATTGGGATTGGATGACTGCGATGGATAAAGAACACAACCTCTGCTTAAAACCACAAACAGAATTAACAGCAAGTTTGGAGAGTATCGGAATCACAAAAGATAAACTGGTCATTACCCATTGCCAAACTCACCACCGTTCGGCTCATACTTTTATCGTGCTAAAATCACTGGGATTTGAAAACGTAAAAGGCTATCCGGGTTCCTGGTCAGATTGGGGAAACACTTCAGGTTTACCGATTGAACTTTAATTAATTAAGCGATCGAATTACGCCAGTAACTATTCCTAAAATTTGCACATCTTCATTACGCAAATAGATAGGTTCCATTTCAGGATTAGCCGGTTGTAGCCGTATACCATCGTGTTCAACGTAAAACTTTTTCAATGTCACTTGCTCGCCGTTTATCATGGCAATCACTGATTGGCCATTTTCGGCTGATTCGCGTTTCTGGATCACGATAATATCGCCATCTTGAATATTATCATCGATCATCGATTCGCCACGAACCCGTAAAGCGTAACTATTTTTAACGACCATAGTCGCCGGTACTGACACGGATTCACGATTTTCGAATAAATCCACAGGAACACCAGCCGCAACCCATCCCAGTAATGGAATTTCTGTCATTAAGGCTTGCTCTGTTTCACAAAGCGTAATTTCTGGTGTAAATACAGGCCGATTTTTCTTATTTATTATATAGTTAACATTAGTCATTTAAGTAATCTCTTAGGTTTTGTAAACAATAGCGCTTTTCTCAGATAAATTCAAATAGTTCTCGTCTTGTTCTCAAGTAAATTACTAGCCGCATTAATCGGTTGCAATAATTAAGTTTATTACTATTTTATGTAATACTAATAAGCAGTTCACAAGATTCATCGGATTTTGTTAGCTTATTCATGGGATAATGGACAAATGGCTCAAATTAAGAAAATTCATATCAGTTTAATCGTGATTGTCGCAATTATAAGTGCAGCAACCGGTTCGTGGCTGTATTCGAGAATGCAAGATGGTAACTCAGCAGAATCGATACCGGTTCCACCCGGACTGGAGTCTATTGCTTTGAATAAGGCATTTCCGATATCAGAATTTCATTTGATTAATCATAATCAAAAAATATTTTCTGAAAAAGATTTCAACGGTAAATGGTCTTTTGTATTTTTCGGATTTACCAATTGCCCCGATGTTTGCCCAACAACACTGACAACAATGCAACAAGCATGGCAAGAAATTGATCAAAAATCAGCTGGTAAAAAACAGGCTTACCCAAAACAACTTATTTTTGTCACTGTTGATCCTAATCGTGATCTACCAGCGAAATTAAAAAGCTACGTCGAATATTATAATCCCGAATTCATTGGTGTTACCGGGCCACTGGCTGAAATTACCAAACTAACCAAACAACTCGGCGTTTTATATGCCTATGACAACCATGGAAAATCCGATGGTAGTTATAGTGTAGATCACAGTGCACAAATTTATTTAATTGACCCCAATGCAAACTTACGCGCTATATTTTCTGCACCGCACAGTGCCAGTAAAATAAGTGATAATTTTTTAACAATGACAAATTATTTTTCAGGAAGCTCTTTATGAAGTTTACAACTAAAACATTTTCTAAATTATTAACAACATCCCTCTTAATCTGCTGGTCAACAGTGTTATGGGCAAAAGATCCAATAACCGTTAATAATGCCTGGGTTGCTGATGCACCACCAAATAGTGCAATGTATGCCGGTTATTTAACAATTAAAAATGGTGGTAATGAAGTTGTTGAATTATTAACAGTATCCAGCCCAAAATTTAAAAAAATTGAAATACATGAAACTCAGGTTATTCACAATATTGCCCGAATGGTTGAACAAGATGGTTTACCTATTTTTGAAAAAGAAACCACGGTATTTGCACCAGGTGGTTTACATTTAATGATGATGGGACCAAAAAGTTCCATGAAACTGGGTGATAAAATACAACTCACGCTTAAGTTTGAAAACAACATCACCAAAACAGTAACCGCAAAAGTTCAAAAACGCGTAAGCAAATAGTATGTCGCTATCCAGAGTTGGTGATTACTTGTTTGCAGCTTTGCAATACATTCTGCCGCATCATTTGTTATCATTATTAATGCTGGTGCTAACGCGTTGGCAAAATCGGCTTTTTATAAACCAGTTTACCCCCTGGTTTATAAAGCAATACAAAGTGGATATGTCAATTGCTCAAAATGAAGACTGGAAATCATATATAAGCTTTAATCATTTTTTTACTCGAGCAATAAAACCGGAACACCGCCCAATCTGCACGGCCGACAAAATTGCATCGCCTGTCGATGGTTGTGTGAGTCAAGCGGGTAAAATAGAAAATGGTTTAATATTCCAGGCCAAAAATCATGATTACTCCATGCAAACCTTATTGGGGCTAAGTGAAATAAGCGATAAATCGGATGTTGAATCCAGTTTTCAGAATGGACATTTTTCAACTCTCTATTTGTCACCAAAAGATTATCATCGAATTCATATGCCGGTTGATGGCCAGCTTAAAAAAGTAATCCACGTACCCGGCCGACTGTTTAGTGTTAACCCTGCCACAGCGCGAACTATCCCGAGATTATTTGCACGAAATGAACGCGTAGTCTGTTTATTTGACACCGAGCTCGGCCCGATGGCACTAGTCATGGTTGGCGCAATATTTGTAGCCAGCATCGAAACTGTGTGGCAAGGCGTTATAACGCCGCCAACCCGCTTTGGTGTGCGCTCATGGAATTATGATGATAAGCAAATCAGCTTTAAACGCGGTGAAGAAATTGCGCGTTTTAATATGGGCTCAACCGTTATTTTATTGTTTGGTGAAAACAAAATGAGCTGGGATGATACGTTAATAGCCGATCAAAAAATAATTATGGGACAAAGCATCGGGAGCATAATTTAAGCCCGATCAAACGGAAACGTTAGCACTTCATTTATATGTTGTGCATTCTCTAACAACATTAACAAGCGTTCAATACCCAGTGCGACTCCTGCACAATTTGGTAAGCCCGACTTCAGGGCTGATAATAAATTTTCATCCAAAGGATAAATATCCTGTTTCGCTGCTAACCTACTCTGTTGTTCTTTTAAAAATCGTCGTCGCTGTTCTTTTGCATCTTGTAGTTCATGAAAACCATTCGCCAATTCAATTCCAGAGACAAACACTTCAAATCGCCGCGCAGTTACCTTATCGTTATTTAACTGTGCTAACGATGCTTGTGATGCCGGATAATCATAAACAAAAATCAAACTTTTATCGGGCATTTCATTTTGAATCACGTGAGACATCAAATATTCACACAATTCATCGTGATTCATGTTATCAACATTGTGTAGTGAAGTATCGGAACGTTGTTTAATATAATTAATTAATTCAGCAACATTATTTTTTAGAGGATCAATTCCAATGAAATTTAAAAATAATTCCTGATAAGAATACTTTTGAGTGGTTTCATAAAATGGATATTGAACTTTAATTTTATTCAATAATGCTTCCACTTCATCCATTAACTCAAAGTGGTCTATAGCAACTCGATACCACTCCAATAAGGTAAACTCCGGATTGTGATAGCGGCCTTTTTCACACGAACGAAATACTTTACAGATTTGATATATCGATCCCATACCGCTTGCTAACAATCGCTTCATGGGAAATTCAGGCGAGGTATGTAAATAAAATTGTTCTTGATTTTCATTGTTCACTTTTTCATGAACAATGAAACTGTTTATATTCGGATCCGTATTTGCAGAGTGTGATATAGCCGGAGTATCAACTTGTAATACTCCGTTTTGAATGAAGAAATCGTGTATTAAGGAAATTAAATTTGCACGAGTTTGCAGTATCTTCTGAGTGCTCGTTGTTTGCCAAGCTCGATCTTTCATCTGCAATTATTTAGATCATTCTTCTTTCACTCGTCCCTGATATTCACCAGTACGAGTATCGACTTTAATTAATTCACCTTCATCAATGAACAACGGTACACGCACCACAGCACCAGTTTCGGTTGTTGCAGGTTTACCACCACCACCAGAAGTATCGCCTCGGACACCAGGATCGGTTTCGGCTACTTTTAGTGTCACGTGATTTGGTGGTGTAATGGCGATAGGCACACCATTAAATAATGTCACCGTAACTTCGTCTTGCTCAATTAACCATTTGGCATTTTCTCCGATAGCATTTTTATCTGCCTCTACCTGCTCAAAGGTTTCAGGATGCATAAAGTTCCACATTTCGCCATCATTGTACAAATACTGCATTTCCGTATCCATAACATCAGCTGCTTCAACCGTTTCGCCCGATTTAAAAGTTCGTTCAATAACCCGACCAGTCGATAAATTTCGAATTTTTACCCGATTAAAAGCCTGACCTTTGCCTGGCTTCACAAACTCATTTTCAATTATCGAGCACGGTGCATTATCTAACATAATTTTAAGACCGCTTCGAAATTCATTGGTACTATATGTAGCCATAGCATCCTCTAGTAATGGATTAAAAAGTAGATATGATACACCAAATACCGCTAAATTCGCGAGTAGCAAATGCCGTAACGACAGATTACAGTGCCACTTTATGGCAAAAATCATTAAAAAACGCTTTTCGAAATCCGGCTGATTTGTTGGCTTTTCTTGGTCTACCTGAAGATTTAATCAATAATCGTGAAATTAACGCTATTTCATTTCCTATGTTGGTTCCACTGTGTTTTGCGCAACGCATGAAGCCCGGGGATGCGAGTGATCCATTACTGTTACAAGTATTACCGCGGCTTAATGAACTTGAACACAATTCGAACTACTCAGCTGACCCGGTAGGCGACATTGAATCCATGATAGTTCCAGGCTTACTTCATAAATATCACGGTCGTGTGCTTCTGACACTCACTGGTGCTTGCGCAATACACTGTCGTTATTGCTTTCGCCGGCACTTCCCGTATTCTGATGCAGCGATAACAAGCTCAAGTTTAAATCAAATTATTGATTATATTAAAAATAACGATACGATAAATGAAGTCATACTGAGTGGCGGTGATCCCTTAAGCCTGTCAGACAGAAGACTGCAAGAGGTTATTCATCATATTGAATCAATTACGCATATAAAGACACTACGCATTCATTCCCGATTACCCATTGTATTACCTGAAAGAATCACAGCTGAATTATTAAATATCCTACAAACAAGCAGATTATCCGTTGTATTTGTAATTCACTGTAATCACCCTAATGAGCTTGATCAACACGTTGTTCACCAGCTTAAAAAAATCTCAAATATCGGCTGCCATTTACTGAACCAGAGCGTCTTGTTACGCGATGTAAATGATGATGTAACGACACTGGTTGATTTATCCAGAAAATTATTCGATGCCAATATTATGCCCTATTACTTACACCGCTTGGACAAAGTTGCTGGTGCACAGCATTTCGACCTGCCTCATGACAGCGTAAAAAACCTCTACCTTGAGTTACAAAACCAGTTGCCCGGTTACCTGGTGCCGAAGCTGGTAGAAGAAATTGCCGGTATGCCGAGTAAAATACCCTATATTCGCTAATATCATACTGGATTATTTAGCTTACTAATCAGAATTGGTCTATAAAATGCATATCAAATCTGAGAATATCAATAACTTATAATTATGTAATAAACGATAAATTCGATATTTAAAAGGTTTCTATCGTTTCTGATTTAACATAACTGGTGAAAGTCAAGTATCAGTGTCATAATTTGTGATAGAAGTTGAAATTAGGAAGTTTTAAAATCAAATAATTAGTACACTTAATATAGTAACTAATTGGGGAAAGCTTGTGACTGGTACACTCGGTTTAATAACGCACAATTTAACTAAAGCATGCTCAACAAGCTTTGACATTCGACCTAAGAAAGTTGAGTCATGGATTGAGACTTTGCCCAAGGCAAACCTGGGTGAAACATCGCGCTTAATTTATAATGCGCTGTTAGACACAAATAGTACTAAACACAGTTACCACGATCGCACTCGATTCCTGGAAATTCTTCAAGAGCCACTGCATTATATTACACAAGGAATGCAGAAACACTTTATTGGTGTCGGCTTTCCATTACCAACTAAAAGTAAAAAAGTTGCAACGGCGACTCGCAAAATTTACACCGAAATTGCGACAGCTTATAAGATAGCACTAGATGACATGCTTTCAAGTCATTCCTTATTTTCAGATAACCGATTATTAACCTTAATACTGCATCGGACAATTACCAGTTTAAGTCGGGAGTTACTAACGTCTTATCAGGTTTATTCACCCTACCGAAAACACATCTGGAATGAGTTACACAAAATATATGCTTTAGCGAAAAACAAGAAGTGTCATCAAACTACCGTTACTGATGCAGATCAAGAGACTTGCCGTAAAACAAGTATTGAAAATGAATACAAACGTATATTGTTATTATCATTAGCATCGCCCTACTGTTTGCGCCATGGTGAAGTTAACAAGATATACGCTGCGTTAGACGAATGGTCAGATTTAATTGATATTTTAAATTTTAGCAAACAAGCCTATGTTAAAGGGGTTTTTGCAGTTGATATAAAAAGTGATTTACCGCCTCGCTACCTCGCAATAAATCCGGGAGAAATAAATACAGCTCATTTTTTCCTGATTTCAACAGAGCAGTTGACCAGTAAATTACGACACGAAATACAACACAGTGATGATGTAATTTCAACAACGCTGTTAGGACTTGATATGCAAGGTCAAGTTCTATCACACACTCTATTACGCAGGCTGTTAAGTTGTTGGGGCCATATACCTAAAAGAGCATTTCCTCGCTCATCTAAAGATGAAAAAATCAGTGTTGCTATGGGCTTAAGTTCCGCACATAGAATTATTTATGAGACAGCTACTGGAAAAAATAACCTTCGAAAGAATCAATTCAAGGAACCCGCTAAATTTGAAAGTATCTCGGTACTCAAAGAGGCAGAACCAACAAATGATGTCTGGAATATGGTTTATCCAAATAGCGATATAACAAATAACATTATTGAATTTGAATCTGCTATTGAAACAACAGTGTCAGAAAAACAATTAGAAAAACATTATAGTACTGAAAACTGGCAGATAGTGAATGAAAGTGCCGGTGGTTATTGCATTCGTTGCAAAGAGGGTTGCTCAAGTAAAGTTCAGGTTGGTGAACTTATTGGTATCCAACGTAGTGGCGATGGTCACACCTGGAAATGGGGTGTTGGTGTTGTGCGCTGGATGCGTTTTAGTGAATCACATGAATTGCAACTCGGTATCCGAATGATTACACCGGATGCAGCTGCTGTGGGACTAAAAGCCACATCGGATGAAGAAAAAAATGCAAGCTACCAACGCACTTTAATGTTACCAAAATTACAAACTATCAATCAGCCTGCCACACTAATTACACCACCGATACCCTATCGCGTCGGTAGTAAAGTTGAGATTAAAATTTTAGGGAAAAAAATGGAAGTTGAATTAACCAGACAGCTGACTAATACCGGTTTATTTGCACAATTTGAATTTAGCCCAATTAATGACACTATTACCACAGAAACTGAGTCTTTCTCCTCAAACTCAGAAACCTTATCAGATATTGATATTCGCTCAGTTTGGACATCCATTTAATAACCCTGTTAAAAATTCAAGATATTCAATACCTTGCCGATAGCTTCTATGGTAAAAAGTGGGTATTCGGGTTATCCTTACTAATCAACATAGTCACCAATGGCATGTTATTTCAGATGATATTGTCTGTAATATGATTAGATATAAAAAAACAGGTACGATTGCGTGAACGATGACAATATAATTAAAATTTTATCGCTTTTTGAGTCATCAGAAGAAGCCGAAGCTTTGATTAATATTTTACGTAATAATGGGCTCATTATTCGTGATTCTCGTGTTGAGGATGAAGAAGATTTACTTATCCATCTTGAAAATGAATCAACTGATCTAATAATTGCAAAATCGGGTAATCCGCATGCAAATCTGAAACAAACATTAGCCGCTATACAAAACATTGGTAGAGATCTACCCCTTATTGTTATCACTCCCTCAGAGAAAGAAAAAGAAGTTTTAGACTTGCTCACAATAGGAGCACGCGATATCGTCGCTATCGATAATTATGAACGCTTTAAAGCGATTATCAAACGAGAGTCTTTCGATTTAGATCAGCGTCGGGAACGACGCCGTAATGAAAAATTATTACACGAAGCAGAAAAACGGATTAAATCTTTAATAGAAAGCTCCCGTGATGCCATTGCCTACATTCATGAAGGTATGCATATTTATGTTAACCAGGCTTATCTTAAAGTGTTTGGACATGAAAGCATGGAAGATGTCGAAGGCATGCCAGTGCTCGACATGGTCGATAGTGAAGACCATGCTAAATTTAAAGAATTTTTACGAAAATATGCCAAAGGTCAGGTTAAAGAAAATAAACTGGACGTCCATGCAATAAAAGACAATGGACGTCGCTCTAAGGTAACTCTGGAATTTACTACCGCAAGTATGGATGGTGAAATTTGCACTCAACTCATCATTCGAGATCAAACCTTAAGTGGTGAACTGGAAACCAAGCTAAATGTTCTTAGCCAACAGGATTTATTAACCGGATTATACAACCGAAATTATTTCATTGAACAATTAGACATGTTCATTGCACAGACCCTGAGTGGTGATGGTCGTGGTGCAATTCTTTTGTTTACTCTCGATAATTACACTAAAATAAAAGAAGAACACGGCATATCAGGAAGTGATATGTTACTCGCAGATATTGGTAGTGTATTCAAAGATAAACTGGATGATCTGGGTGAATTGGCTCGAATTGAAGGACCCGTATTTGCTTTACTGCTTAAAAATATTGACTCTAAAAAAATTAATCAAATTACCGACGGTATTTGTAAAATTGTCAGTGAACACTATTCAGATGTTGGTGGAAAATCAGTTAATTCAACTACCAGTATCGGAATTTCATTAATTAATGAAACGACAGCATCAGCAACTGAATGCATTCAACGTGCAGAATCAGGGATGAAAATAGCCCATAAAGACGGTGGTAACCAGGCTCACTTATTTAACCCCGCAATTGAAGATTTGGAAGAAAATGAACAAGACAGTCATTGGAATGCCAAAATTAAACACGCATTACGAAATAATAATTTTACTTTATTATATCAACCCATTGTTAGCCTTCATGGTGAAGCCGGTCAGAATTATGAAATTTTAATTCGAATGAAAGATGATGATGGCGCAATCATATCACCTAATGATTTCATACCAACAGCCGATCGCTTAGGGCTAACAATGTATATTGACAGATGGATCTTAGGTAACACCATGGTCACACTGGCCGAGCAAGCAAAAAAAAATCAACATACCCGTTTTTTTATTAAAATTTCAGCCGGTAGTATCGCGGATGATGATTTTCTACCGTGGGTTAGTGAACGAATTAAAAGCCTAAGAATAAATGCAGACGGCCTGGTATTTGAAATTAGTGAAGATACTGCATTAAATTATTTAAATCGTGTAAAAACAGTTATAGCAGGCTTAAAACAGCTTAATTGCCGAATCGCAATCGAAAATTTTGGCAAAGAACCAAACGCATTCCAGGCATTAAAACAACTTGATTTTGACTATGTGAAAATACACGGTGAATTAATTAAAAATTTAGCTGCAAATGTCGAAATGCAGGAACGTGTTAAAGAAATTGCAGAATACTGCTCAAATAATAATAAACAAACCATTGCCTCATTTGTTGAAAATGCTAATAATCTTGCAGTACTTTGGCAATGCAGTATTGATTTCATTCAAGGTTACTTTTTGCAGGAACCAAAAAGTAACCTGAATTATAATTTTGATGAAGGTTTCTAAAATTAGTCCAATACGTGCGATACTAAACCATCAGCCAATTTTGGTTCAAACCAGGTTGACTTTGGTGGCATCACTTTATTAGCATCCGCTACTGACATCAAATCATCCAAACTAGTTGGATATAAGGAAAAAGCAATTTTCATATCACCAGACTGAACGCGTTTTTCCAACTCACCCAGACCTCTTATTCCCCCAACAAAATCAATTCGGTTATCAACACGGGGGTCATTAATATTAAATAATGGTTCAATTAAATTATCCTGTAATAAACTAACATCAAGCCGGGCAACAGGATCATCCGTAGGAATTAAATTAGCTTGTATTTTTAGTCGATACCACTGATTATTTAAAAACATTCCAAATATGCCAGCGGCATCAGGTTTAACCTGTCCCTTTGATTTTTCAATATCGAACGACTCGGAAATTTTATTTAGAATTTCTTTTTCATTCAAACCGTTTAAATCTTG
>CAYOHQ010000041.1:0-13809 GCA_964403805.1 uncultured Thioalkalispiraceae bacterium
TGAGTTTTGTCGCAGCAGCATAGGACAAATCAATAATACGATTATCATGAAATGGCCCGCGATCATTTACTTTAACAATTATACTTCGTTTATTCTCAAGGTTTGTCACGCGCACATAACTCGGTAAGGGTAAACTTTTATGAGCGGCGGTCATATTATACATATTGTATTTTTCACCCGATGAGGTCGATCGGCCATGAAATTTTTTACCGTACCAGGATGCTATGCCTTTTTTATGATAATTTTTAGCACTCTTTAAAACGTAATAACGTTTACCATTAACAATGTAGGAGCTGGGATTACCGGACGCACTACGTGGCTCATTCTTTGGAACGGCATCAGGAATGTGTGATGCATCAAAGTGTCCATTAGGAGCGCTGTCTTTACCGGGAGAAAACGGATTTTTCCGTGTTGCACAACTTGAAAGCAGTAATATAACTACAAATATTGTTAAAAACAGAGTAAGTATTTTAAGATTAAAACTATTTGAATTGTAAATATCAGATCGCATAACTGTGTAAATCGGTGGTTACGATGCCGGTGCAGGTAAAAATTTTATTGCTTGTTCTGCATCACGAATGTATTCACTTAATTGGAAAACCGACATGGCGTATAATTTACTGTGATTATAACGTGTAATGACATAGAAATTATTCCAGGCTACCCAGTACTCAGGGCCATCTTTAGTCTCAAAGCTTAAAAAACTGCCTTTAAGATCATTAGGTAAACCTTCAGGTAATGCTACTCCGTGTAGCAGTAATTCTTTTTGAGTCCACTTCGGTTTCAAATTTTTACTTAACAACTTTGAATATCGATTACCATAGACTTTGACTTTTGTTGTTATCGGTTGATCTTTTTTCCAGCCATGGCGTACAAAATAATTACTAACACTACCAATAACATCGTGGTTGTTATTCCATAAATTTCGTTTGCCGTTACCATCAAAATCGATGGCATATTCTCTGAAACTACTCGGCATAAATTGTGGCATGCCCATCGCACCAGCATAGGAGCCAACTTGTGTTAATGGATCAATTTTTTCATCTCGAGTCATAAGTAAAAAATGTTCTAATTCACTTTTAAAAAACTTACTGCGTGGTGGGTATGCAAATGCCAAAGTTGATAAAGAATCAATAACAGGATACGAACCAATATTACCGCCGTAACGGGTTTCAACGCCAATGATAGCAACTACAATTTCTGGTGGTACACCGTATTTTTTATATGCATCTGACAAGATTGTGGTGTTTTCCTCGAAAAATTCCGAGCCACCTTTAATACGTTTGTTAGTAACAAAAATTGGACGATAATCGTACCATGGCTTACCTTCAGCAGGTCGTGAGATAGCTTCGAGTATTGATTGCCGTTTTTTTGTTTTTTCAAATAATGTTGTTAAATATTGAGGATCAAATTTATGTTTTTTACTCATGTCAGCAATAAAATTCTGGAGTGGTTTAGGATCATCCAGCTCAATAGCGTAAATTGAAACAATAGAATTAAATGCTAAGTAAGTAATTAGCAAAATTAAAAATATTTTCAGCATAGTGCTTAACTTGAAAAAACTAAATTGTAAAATCATGATGTCATAAATTTTTTGTGAGTATGAATTGACATTAAAATACCAAACGCTGCAAATAAAGTTACGATTGATGTACCACCGTAACTAACTAGAGGGAGAGGCACACCAACAACAGGTAATAAACCTGATACCATTCCCATATTGACATAGACGTAAACGAAAAATGTCATTATTAAACCACCGGATAATAACCTACTATAGGTGTCCTGAGCTTGTGTAGCGATAAAGCAGCCACGAACAATTATAAACAAATAAAGTGAAAGTAATAACAGGTTTCCAATAAAACCGAATTCTTCACTGTATACCGAAAAAATAAAATCTGTTTTGCGTTCTGGAATAAATTCCAGACGCGATTGTGTCCCATTATTCCAGCCTTTACCATACACACCACCAGAGCCAATAGCAATAATGGATTGTATTATGTGATAACCTGATCCGAGTTTGTCACTCTCGGGATTTAAAAAAGTTAATACGCGTTTTTGTTGATAATCATGCAATGCATAGTTCCATATAAAAGGGGAACTGGCTGCAAAAATAAAAATCGTAATAAAAATTGTGCGCCAACGCAGTCCGGCCAAAATTAAAACGAAAAACCCGGAGCAGGCTATGAGTAATGACGTTCCTAAATCAGGTTGCTTTGCTACCAGTAAGGTAGGAATGATTAGAATAACACTGGCGATAAATATTTTAGAGCGGGCTGGCGGTAATGGCATATCTGCAAAATACCATGCAACCATCATCGGTACTGCTAATTTCATAATTTCTGATGGTTGAAATCGAAAGCCGATGACTAACCACCGTTGAGCGCCTTTGCCTATATCACCTAAGGGGGTTAATACCAAAATTAGCAACAGTAAACCGAGCATGAACAACCATGGCGACCATGCTTTAATGGTATGGGGTGAAATTTGAGCAACGATAAACATAATTCCAAATGCCAGAACCAGTCGTATGATTTGCGCATTGATGACATTCATGTTTTGCCCTGATGCACTATAGAGAACTGTCAGTCCGATACCGGTTAGCATTAATAGCGCTAATAACAAGGGTAGATCGATGTGCAGGCGAGCGAATAAACGTTTACCAAAATTTATTTTGTTTTCATCAACAAAACCGGTATTTGCGTTAATTGCCATTATCGGATTCCTCAGATGTACTAGTAGCCTTCGGGATTGTTTTTTTATGTTGCTTTTTAGTCATGTTTTTAAAATAATAGTCCATCACTTTGCGTGCGATTGGTGCAGCTATAGAACCACCATGGCCGCCATTTTCAACAATTACAGCCACAGCAATTTCGGGTTGTTTAACCGGTGCAAATGAAATAAATAAAGCATGGTCACGGAGTTTTTTAGCGACTTCATCCTCATCGTACTCTTCGTCCTGTTTAATACCAAAAACTTGTGCAGTACCGGTTTTACCTGCGATTTTATAATTGAGATTAACGTTTAAACGTCGAGCTGTGCCATGTAAACTATGCACGACATTTTTCATTGCTGTTATAATGGTATCCCAATGACTTTCATTTTTATGTTCTATTGTTGATTCAGTAATATTATCAATATATTTTTTATTACCATCTTGAGGATTTTCAATTGAATGTACCAGTATGGGTTTTTTTAAAAAGCCACCATTTGCTAGCGTTGCTGTTGCGTTAGCTAATTGTAATGGTGTTGTTAAGGTAAAGCCCTGACCGATGCCGGTAATCAGAGTTTCTCCAGGGAACCAGGGTAATTGCCGGTATTTTTTTTTCCAGCTTCGCGATGGTAATAACCCTGGCCTTTCACCACTTAAATCAATTTCGGTTTTAACACCAAAGCCAAAATGGCTTAGAAAATCATGAATATTATCAATCCCCAATGATAATGATAAGTCATAAAAGTAAACATCGCATGATTCAATAATGGCTTTACTGATTGTTGTTTTACCATGACCGTGTTTTTTCCAGTCACGATAGCGTCTCGGATCACCTTTTAACATGTAGTATCCCGGGCAATCAATTTCGTCACTTATTAGCCTGTGATCCAGTTCTAATCCAGCAAGACCGATGAATGGTTTTATGGTTGAGCCGGGTGGATACTGGCCTTTAATCGCTCGATTAAACAATGGCTCATCTGGAGAGTTACTCAATTCACGATATTGTTTGGTATCCAGACCATTAACGAATAAATTGGGATCAAAGGTCGGCATGCTTACCATGGCAAGGACTGCACCAGTGTCTGGGGCTATGGCAACTAATGCGCCTTTGTTATCTTTAAATGCTTTTTCAGCAATGGCTTGCAGTTTGCTATCAAGATTTAAATAAAGATTTTTTCCCGGTATTGGTAATTTCCGTTCAAGTATTTTTATTACTCTACCTTGTGCATTGGTTTCAACACGTTGGATTCCAACGGTGCCATGCAATACGGATTCATATTTTTTTTCGATACCGACTTTGCCAATTCGACTAGTACCGCGATAATTTGATAATTCCAGATTACCTAATTTGTCGGCTGTTAATTTCCGTAATTCTTTTTCGGATATGATGGCAGCATAGCCAATAACATGTGATGCCAGTTTCCCTAATGGGTAATGGCGTGATAGTTCTGCTTTAATCGAAACCCCCGGTAATAAATGTTTGTTTACTGCTATACGGGCGACTTCTTGTTCGGTTAATCGAAAGCGTAGTGGAACTTCAGCAAATTTTCGTTGGTATCGTCGCATTTTTTGAAAACGCCTGATGTCCTCTTTACTTAACTGAACTAGCTCGCCCAGTTTTTTTAAGGTCTCTGATACATTTTCTGTTAATTCCGGAACAACGTTAAGTCTGTAATTTGGTAAATTTTGAGCCATTACGATTCCATTTCTATCGTATATGAGTCCTCTAATTGGTGTAATGGGTAATATACTCAGTCTATTATTTTCAGATTGGGTTGTATAATATTGGCTGTTAAATATTTGTAAGTATGCAAATTTTGCAATTAATATTGCTAGTAATATGCCAACCAAAACTAATAGTATAACGATACGTTGATTTATTAGTTGTGATTCACGGATGTGATCTTTAATTGTGGATACTGCAGGACGACGAACCATATTGTTACGAGACTCTATTTTTGCGTCTAACCAAACGCATCAATAAATATATCCATGGCCAACAGGCTGCGGTACTTAAAGCCGGTAGCAGCATTAACCATAGATCAGTTTCATTACCGGTTATGCCTTTAATCCAAACATTGATGATAATTTGTGTGGTAGCCAACATAAAAATTGTTAATGCTTGTTGGTGTAATGGAAAAATACGAACGCGTTGATGGACTTTTAAAGTGATAAATCCGATAACGGCAAATGCTAATGCGTGTTGACCAAGTAATGTTCCTTGCACAACATCAAGAACGAGCCCCATAAACCAACCGGTTCCGACACCGATACGTTGTGGTAGCGCTAAACACCAATAAACGAAAACCATAAACAGCCATTCGGGACGAGCATAGGACAACATTTCAGGTAAGGGGATAATGGTTAAGATAATTGCTACTAAAAATGACAGAAGAATTGTACCACCACCACGGTGTTTAAGAATTGTCATGGTAGTTTCTGCCCTTTATTAATAACAGGATTTTTAACAAGAGGCGTTTTTGAACTAACTCGTGGCCAAATCAATAAGACCTGACGACCTTGCGTTAAATTAGCCGTGGGTTCAGCCGTGATTTTGGCAAAGGGTAAACTGGGATCAATACTAATATCACTGACCCTAGCAGCGGGATAACCCGTTGGATAAACGCCACCCAAGCCGGAGGTCACCAGTAAATCGCCAATTTGTATATCCGCATTATTGGGTAAGTACGGAATCTCTAGAGGGGAACCGGGTAATCCGGTGCCAACCAGTATCGCCCGTAAACCATTTCGATTCACTTGCACTGGAAGAGTATGGCTGGGATCGGTAATTAAAATAGCAACACTGTTTAATAGATCAGTGTAAATAATTTGTCCCATAACACCTTTGGCATCAATTAAAGGTAACCCGGGTTTCACTTTAAAGCCAGGTTCGGCTTCATCTACTGAACCTTTATTTAACCGTATTAATCGTTGATGCGGATCCAGCGCTACCGAAATAATTTCAGCAACCAGTTTTTTTTCGCCCACTTTTTTAGAAGACTGTAATAATTCACGTAAGCGAATATTCTCAGCTTGCAAAGAGGCTAATTTCTGAATTTGCATTTGAAGAAAACTATTTTGATTTCGTAACGTGTTATTTTGTTCCTGGAGTGTATCTCGAGTAACAAATGTATCAGAAGCCCACATATTAATTTCAGAGGGTAAATTGACAATATATTGAAGTGGGTAAACTAAAAATGTAATAGCGGTGCGAACATTATCAACCGCACGATATCGGTGATCCATAACCATCAATGTAATAGACAGCACAATGAGCAATATCAACCGTGTTCCTATTGAAGTGCCTTGAATGAATAGAAGTTTTATCGGGTTTTACCTGTAATTTAATTTTAAAATTTGAATCGCAGAGGACGCAGAGGCACGCTGGAAATAATTCAATTAAATAGTTATTTAAAAACCACAAGCTGAATCTTCGCACTGTGCGGTTTAAAAAATATTAAAAATTCAAAGTCACTATTACGCTATTCAACACTGAAAAGATCACCACCATGCTCATCGATCATTTCCAATGCACGACCACCACCGCGGGCAACACAGGTTAGTGGATCTTCAGCAATGATAACGGGTAAGCCGGTTTCTTCCATTAACAAGCGATCCAGATCATCGAGTAAGGCACCACCGCCAGTTAATACCATGCCGCGTTCTGCGATATCAGAAGCTAATTCAGGTGGTGTTTGTTCTAAAGCGGTTTTTACAGCACTGACAATACCCGATAAAGGTTCTTGCAGTGCTTCGAGGATTTCGTTGCTGTTCAATGTAAAGCTGCGAGGAATACCCTCGGCAAGATTACGACCACGAACTTCCATTTCTTTGAGTTCATTACCCGGATAGGCTGTTCCGACTGTTTGTTTAATTCGCTCAGCGGTTGATTCGCCGATTAAGCTGCCATAATTTCGACGAACATAATTGATAATAGCCTCATCGAAGCGATCACCACCAATTCGAACGGAAGCTGAGTAAACAATACCACTGAGTGATATAACGGCAACTTCGGTTGTGCCACCGCCAATATCCAGAACCATAGAGCCACTTGCCTCACTAATTGGCATTCCGGCACCAATTGCAGCAGCCATTGGTTCTTCTATAAGGAATACTTCACGTGCTCCGGCACCGGCAGCAGATTCACGAATAGCACGTCGTTCCACCTGGGTTGAACCGCAAGGCACACAGATTAAAACCCGGGGGCTTGGACGAAAAAAGCGCGTTTCATGCACTTTTCGGATAAAATGTTGTAACATTTTTTCAGTAATAGTGAAATCGGCGATAACGCCGTCTTTCATTGGACGAATCGCGACGATATTACCGGGTGTACGACCCAACATTTGCTTGGCTTCAGTACCTACCGCAGCAATACTTTTTGGGCCGCCGGGACCGCGTTCTTGTCGAATGGCAACAACAGAAGGTTCATTTAACACGATACCTTCACCGCCACGCACATATATAAGAGTGTTGGCAGTGCCGAGATCAATAGAAATGTCGTTAGAAAATAGTCCTCGTAAGCGATCGAATACCATATTGTGTCTAGTGTCCTGATTTTATTATGTAAATTAGTTGAAAACACGTACTTTACTCAAATTTAACCACTTTGGGCAAGTAACGAACTATGTTAATGTTGTTATTTTGCCAACTATACCCAATTAATCCAAATTTAACTAAATTTAAATAGGTAATGGAGAAAACGCATGTCATTAGACAAAACGGATATTAAAAAGATAGCTCATTTAGCGCGTCTTGGCATTGAAGACGCCGATATTCCAGAATATGTCGAAAACCTAACAAATATATTAAATCTGGTCGAACAGATGAATGAAGTTGATGATAGCAATGTTACTCCAATGGCGCACCCGATGGATGCAGGCCAACGACTGCGTGAAGACGTTATTACCGAAACCGATCAACGTGAAAAATTTCAGACAATCGCACCCAGTATCGAAGATAATTTGTATCTGGTCCCCAAGGTTATTGAATAACAAAAATTAAATTCAAGTATTAAATAGTAAAACGGAAAGAACACAATGCACAGCAAAACAATCGCCGAGCTCAGTAAAATGCTCGATACTAAAAAATGCTCAAGTGAAGAGCTAACGCAAGCCTCACTGGCAAGAATAAAAAAATACGATAGCGAATTAAATTCCATGATCACCGTTACTGATGATCTGGCTTTAGAACAAGCACGAGCAGCCGACAAATTGCGCGCCAGCGGCAAGGCATCACCTTTAACCGGAATACCCCTTGCTCAAAAAGATATCTTCTGCACCGACGGTGTTAAAACCAGTTGCGGATCAAAAATGCTGGATAATTTTATTTCACCCTATGATGCCAATGTCATTTCCAATTTTAAACACGCCGGTGCCGTGATGGTTGGCAAAACCAATATGGACGAATTCGCGATGGGGTCATCCAACGAAACCAGTTTTTATGGTGCAGTTAAAAATCCATGGGATATAAAATCAGTACCCGGTGGTTCCTCCGGTGGTTCAGCTGCATCGGTCGCCGCAAGATTAGTACCGGGTTCAACCGGAACCGATACCGGTGGTTCAATTAGACAACCGGCATCGCTGTGCGGCATCACCGGATTAAAACCAACTTACGGCCGCGTCTCACGTTACGGTATGATTGCCTTTGCTTCAAGCTTAGATCAAGCTGGCCCCATGACTCAAACCGCCGAAGACGCGGCTATGTTGCTTAACGTAATGGCCGGCTTTGATGAACGCGATTCTACCTGTATCGAAAAAGACGTCCCGGATTACACCGCAACATTAAGTGATAGTATTAAAGGCCTTAAAATTGGTTTACCCAAAGAATATTTTGACGATGGCCTCGATGCCGATGTTGGCAAGGTGGTTCAAAGTGCATTAGATGAATATAAAAAATTAGGCGCCGAGTTTGTAGATATCAGTTTACCAAACACCCACTTAGCTGTTCCGGCATATTACGTAGTTGCACCTGCCGAGTGTTCATCCAATCTATCCCGTTTTGATGGCGTCCGCTATGGTTACCGATGTGAAGATCCAAAAGATCTGGACGACCTATACACTCGCACACGCGGAGAAGGCTTTGGCCCTGAAGTAAAGCGCCGTATTATGATCGGTGCCTATGCATTGTCATCCGGTTATTACGATGCATACTATATAAAAGCACAAAAGATGCGTCGTTTAATCAGTGACGATTTTACCAAAGCCTATCAAAAAGTAGATGTCATCATGGGGCCAACAACCCCAACCACGGCATTTAAGTTGGGCGAGAAATCCGATCCGGTATCCATGTATTTATCCGATATTTATACTATTGCAGCAAACCTCGCTGGTTTACCTGGCATATCGATACCCGCTGGTTTTAGTAATAGCATGCCGGTAGGCTTGCAAATTATTGGCAACTATTTTGAAGAATCAAAATTATTAAATGTTGCGCATCAATATCAGCAACAAACACAATGGCATAGGGCAATGCCTGAGGGTTTTAAGTAAAGTTGGGTTAATTTCTGACAAAGCGTTTTAGGCGCTAAGAAGGCCGAATTAAATATATTATTTTAACTACTCAGCGTAATTCGAAAAGAGAGAAAGAGTGAGGATTTGGAATCGGAATAGCCCAATCAAGACCGTCTGCTTCATGGATGAAGCAGTCGAGCGGCCATGGATGGCGAATAGCGAGTCTTGATTGGGCTATTCCGGTTTCGAAGCCGGCAGGTTGTAGTAATAGTTCGTTTATACTCCTTGTCTTTAAAATTCAAGAAAACAGGTATAGTAAATTATGGAATGGGAAACAGTTCTCGGGTTAGAGATTCACACTCAACTCGCAACTAAAACAAAAATATTTTCAGGTGCAGCAACACAATACGGTGCTTTGCCTAATACACAAGCATGTGCTGTTGATTTAGCATTACCCGGTATTTTGCCCGTGTTAAATCATTCAGTATTAAACATGGCAATTAAATTTGGATTAGCCATTGATGCCTATATCGAAAAAAAATCGGTGTTCGCACGCAAGAATTATTTTTATCCTGATTTACCCAAAGGGTATCAAATTAGTCAGATGGACTTACCCATCGTAGGCGAAGGACAAGTTGAAATTGAATTAGAGGATGGTACTACTAAAACAGTCGGTGTCACACGAGCGCATTTAGAAGAAGATGCCGGTAAGTCTTTACATGAAGATTATCAAGGAATGACCGGAATAGATTTAAACCGCGCCGGAACACCATTACTCGAAATCGTATCCGAACCCGATATGCGCTCAGCTGAACAAGCCGTCGCCTATATGAAAAAAATTCATTCCATTGTTCGCTATCTTGAAATCAGTGACGGCAACATGGCCGAAGGTTCATTTCGATGTGACGTTAATGTTTCAGTTCGTCCAAAAGGACAAAAAGAATATGGCACCCGAGCTGAATTAAAAAACATTAACTCGTTTAAATTTGTAGAACGTGCAATAGCAGTTGAAGTAGAACGACAAATTGATATATTAGAATCGGGTGGTACGATAAAACAAGAAACCCGTTTGTACGATGCTAATAAAAATGAAACTCGACCAATGCGCTCAAAAGAAGAAGCGATGGATTATCGTTACTTTCCTGATCCTGATTTATTACCCGTGTTAGTCGATGAAGCAACAATTGAAAGCATCCGAAAAACGTTACCAGAATTGCCAGATGCCAAACGAATCCGTTTCGAATCTGAATTTGCTTTATCAAGCTACGATGCCAATATTTTAACTTTGAGTCGTGAAGTGGCCGATTATTTTGAACAAGTAGCTTCAAAAACCAAAGATGCCAAATTATCGGTAAACTGGATTAATGGCGAGTTGTCCGGAATATTAAATAAAGAAAATAAATCAATTTCAGAAAGCCCGGTCACTGCTGAAATGTTAGCAGGGTTAATAAACAGAATTAAAGACAATACAATTTCAGGTAAAATAGCCAAAGAAGTGTTTGCCGCAATGTGGGCAGGTGAAGGTGATGCTGATAAAATTATCGACAGTAAAGGCCTAAAACAAATAACCGATACCGGCGCCATCGAAGCGATTGTAGATGAAATAATAGCTGCTAACCCTGAGCAAGTTGAACAATATAAAGCAGGCAAAGGCAAGGTATTAGGATTTTTTGTCGGCCAGGCAATGAAAGCATCAAAAGGCAAGGCTAACCCGGCACAGCTAAACGAATTATTAAAATCAAAACTGGGTGGCTAAATTAAAAATCAAGTCAATATCAATTTGATCTTTATCGTAATTTAGCTAATCTTTAATTATATGTCCGATTCTTTACAACGATTCATATTCGAAAATGCCGATATCCGCGGCGAAATTGTAAAGCTCAATGCTACCTGGCAGGCAATTTTGTCGCGCCATCAATATCCCTTAGCCGTTCAAAATTTATTAGGTGAAATGATGGTTGCTTCAGCGTTATTATCAGCAACACTAAAATTCAATGGTAAACTGGTTATACAAATTCAAGGCGGTCATCCAATTCAATTAATGGTTGTGGAATGTGATAGCAAGAATCATTTACGGGCAATGGCACAATACGATGACAATATTCAAAATGGAAATACATTATCCGAATTAGTCGGTGATGGTAAACTGCTTATTACCTTAGATCCCTCAGAAGGTGGCGAACGTTATCAAAGTATTGTTGAAGTAACCGGAGAGACACTTGCCGATGCAATAAGTGATTACTTGGTTCGTTCAGAACAACTCGATACCAATTTATGGTTAGCAGCAAATTCAAACGATGCATCAGGCTTACTAATTCAAAAATTACCAACGGACTCTAATAAAAACAATATTGAATCAAACGATCAAGATGCCTGGAATCGAATTCAACATTTATCTTCTACCATAACCAACGATGAACTTTTGAATATCAGTGACGAAGAAATTATTCATCGGCTTTATCATGAAGAAGATGTTCGGGTATTTGAAAAAGAACCGATATCGTTCCGTTGCACTTGCTCACGTGATCGTGTTGCTAATATGTTGCGCAGCTTAGGCAGTAAAGAAGTGGTTAGTATTATTGAAGAACAAAACGAAATTGAAGTGGCGTGTGAGTTTTGTAATCAAAAATACCAATTCGATTCAATCGATGCTGAGCAATTATTTGCGTCTGATATTACCCATCAAATTCCTACTCGTGAACAATAAACCCTTACATATTAGTATAGAATAATCATTTATTATAAAATATTTTATTAATTTAGTTAGAAAATAAAATTTTTATGTAAAATTATTTTACAAAAGTCTAAATCTAGATACTTACCTTAACATAACCTTAAAACACAATTACCATTAATCCACTCATAAAAATTCTAGTTAACACTCTGTGTATGTAAACGTTATAGTAAAAAAGATAGTGAAGATTAGAAAATACTTTTATCATTTATAATAAAATCCCCCTCAGATGTAATGTGAACAATAACTTACATAATAAGGAATTAATCGAACAAGGAGCAACATCATGTATTTAAATAAAAATGTCATATTTGCCGCAACATTATCACCCTTCATGGCAGAAAGTGTTATGTCGGAAACTACTGTTGAGCAAGGTATGGTTGTCACCTATCAAACAGCAGATGACGATGTTTCAAAAGATGAGTTAATTGGGTCTTACGATTTAGTAGCAGACACAACAATAGGTAAGAGTGGTCATATGATCATGTATGTTGAAGGTGCATCAAGTCAGGCAGGTGATAGCGTATCATCCACGTTTGGTGAAGCAAATGGTGATGCTGGTTCTGTTACTAATTATGATAGCAATGGTGGAACACATGGTGGTTTCCAGGTATCAGAATTATTTTATCAACATGATATTGGTGATAACTTTGTAACTATCGGTATGATGGATGCAACAGCTTATGGTGATGGTGGTGAAATTGCCAATGATGAAGGCGCTTCATTCATAACAACCGATTTGGTTAATAACACCACTATTCAATTTCCAAATTATACCATGGGTGTTGGAGCACATGCTCAATTTGGCTCAATAGGAATAAATTTGTTTTACGGTGGTGCTGAAGGGTTTAATGGAGATTATTCAGAATTACTGCATTGGCAATCAAATAAAGCGATTAACGATAAGGGTGAGTTTATTCTTGTCGAAGGTTCTTGGGAAACCGATAGCACTGTATTACGATTAGGATATTGGTCTAATAATGACTTTAACAATGCTAAACATGATGGTTCAGAAGCAAGTAATGCATCAAACTCCGGTGCTTATGGCTTAGCTGAAATTAAGTTTGGCAGTTTAACACTTAATGGCCGTTTCGGTGTTGCTGATGATACTGTTTCTGAAATTGATTCCTTTGTTAGTTTAGCTGGAGAATTGTCTGTAGGACCTGGTGCTCTTGGATTAGGTTATGCATTATCGACTGTATCTGGAGAAGTTACTAAAAATGATACATCTAAGGATGATAGAACCAGTATAGAAGCTTTTTATCGTTTTGAAGGTGGAGAGAATTGGACTGTTACACCAGCAATTTCAAGTATCGATAATAGTGGCTTGAGTAATGCAACAACTGCGAGTGCAACAGTTTATACAGTTCGTGGTACTTATAGTTTCTAAAACTTGTCTATTAGTAAAAACAAAAGCCTCCTGAAGTATGGAGGCTTTTTTATGTGTAATTAAATAATTAATCTTCAGTAAAAAATATATCTTCATAACTGGCATACACAGAAGTGAAAAAAACCGATGCAAATACAAAAAGTTCAATAGCAACGATGATAACCATGAATAATAAAATGAGTGGATTCGAATCTACATCTCCCATAATGCCTGCCAATACAACAAGTGGAATTGCCGCCAGAATATAAATAAACATAAAAAATAAACTGTAGATTAAATAAGGCATTACATTTTTTAAGCAAGCCATAAAACTGAGTTTTAGTGAAACAAAAATATCAACATCATGAAAAATAATTAGTGCAGGTTCAAACCAGAATGCCATTGCAATAGGAATTATGAACAAGGTGGCTATTAATACAACCAGTAATATTAAAAGAGCATCGTTAAGGGAAAAAGAATTGTATTTAAACATTGATTCTATAATTTCAATATTATATATAATACTTAAAAAAAAAACAAAAAA
>CAYOHQ010000042.1:0-13809 GCA_964403805.1 uncultured Thioalkalispiraceae bacterium
CCACCAAGGGAGATTGTCAGATGTTCTCCCTCTATTAAGTGGTCAAATATCCGGTTACAAACTTTTTCGAATCTGTCGTACATAATTTCCTTGTGTTACAATTCTAATTGAAATGCGTGATGGGCTGACTGGAGAATCGATTGATTCCCGGCCTCTTTCCCGGCACGCCGGCACTTTAGGCACCTCCGAAAACCTCAACATTTTCAAAGCAAGCAACAGGCGAGGCATGGCCTACGCGGATTGTCTGATTTGGTTCTCCCTTCCCACAATAGGGTGTGCCGTACACCTCAAAGGTATCGCGATTGCCCAGCATTTTCAAGCTGCTCCAAAACGGGGTCGTAATAGCTCTGTAGTTCGGATTTTTCACGGTTTTCGTGAGTTTCCCATTTTCGATCAATTTGCCGTATTCGCAGCCAAATTGAAATTTATTACGGCTATCATCGATTGACCATGAACAATTGTTATCCATTAATACCCCATTTTCGATCGACGCTATTAATGTCTCTAATTTATTGTCACCTGGCTCAAGGTTTAAATTAGCCATTCGATCGATAGTTGGCCTGTTCCAGGAACAGGCACGTGAATTGGCAACGCCAGCCATATCAGCACGTGCTTGCGAGGTTGCACCTCCTAAAGGTCTTTTTAATATGCCATCTTTAATGATAAATTCTTTATTGGCTGGTGTACCGTCGTCATCAAAACCGTAACTGGCGAGTTCATTTGTTTGAGTTGGATCGAAAGTGATGTTTAATAATTCTGAGCCATATTGATAGTGCCCGAACATATCCTGTGTTACAAAACTGGTTCCGGCATAGTTGCGTTCATCACCGAGTATTCGATCTAATTCAAGTGGGTGGCCAATACTTTCATGAATTTGTAACATCATTTGACTTGGCATTAATAAAATATCCATTGAACCGGTTGGGCATTCAGGGGCTTGCAATAATTGTATTGCCTCATTGGCAATATTGACAGCAACCTCTTTATTCTGAAACTGCAATAATGCCAACTGTTCCAAACCACCCTGACGTGCTGTACCACTACCGCCACCGGTTCTAACTTGAGTTTTTGCGCCTTCATTGGCTACTGCTACTAACCCGGGCTGGATGTAGTGAAAGGTTTGTTCAATAGCAATATCGTCACTGCTAATTAACAAGCTATTGGATTTTGAATATTGAATTGAAGAATGCCAATCGACAATTTTGTCATCTACTTTTAGTGATTTACTACCCTCGTGTAAAATGCTGATTTTATCCTTAAGACTCATGGAATCCCAGGGAATACCCGTTGGTGTTGAATATTCACCGGATTGTGAAGGCCGTACTAGCTTAGCGGCACTAAAAACCATTTTGTCTTTTGTGTAATTTGCGATATCTCGCGCTTTAGTGATTGCAGTTTTTAAACCCGATTCAGTAATATCACTGGTAGCCGCATAACCGACACCATCTCCGATAATAATTGTCAGCATAACACCCGCACCACTATTATTTTGAACAGGCTGTAAAATATCCTGACGCACGGTTATTTCTTGGGATTGTTCAGTTACTATTCGCAGTGACCAAAAATCGACCGCGGGTGCTATTTTTTTAAATCGAGAGGCAATTAAATTAAGCATGTGTTTTTCTAAACCTAAAAGATTGGAAAAAGCTATGCTACAGGAATTTATATTTAATATGAATTGAATTTAAGCTTAGATACAAAAAATAACAGGAGTTCCGGGGTTTAGCGAACTCCTGTTATTGCTTTACTACACGACTTACTTCAACTTAAATATCGCTTTGCTTGCAAAAATCGGAGGTAAACCATCAACTTGTTCTGGAATAAATGGAATACCATCGGCATCAGAATCAGCACCGGTTTCACCCGTTGAGGCACCTTCTGATAGTTGCATTTTATTACCTACTCTTTGGAAAAAAGCAGTATAGACATCTGATGCTGTTGCAATATTACCTTGTAAGCTTGCTTCGCGTAATGCCCCTGCAATCAGTGCAAAATTTCGAGGTGTGTATTTAGCTTCTTTATCTTTGATTTTAGTCATAAATGCCTGCTGATTGGCAACATAATAATGAGCCATTAGGAAATTATAGGCTTTTTCTGCTGCCGTTCTAAACTTTGGCATTCCAGTTACACGGTACGCAACATACAAGCCTCGAACTGCTGCAGCTTGTGATGCAACGGTTCGTGATACCATTTTCTGTTTTGAACCTAACTCAACTTGATCACCATAAGCACCAGTACCATTACCGAGATGGTTTATCATGTACATAGCCTGCTCTGTTACTGCTTGAGTCGCCATGTTACCTAACGGTGTCGTTGCAAATTCTTCAATAAAGGCTTCAAGTGCAACAATGCTATAAGCTGCATTAACTGTGGATACCACTGGTTTTTGAACCACTTTTCCTTTTTTTAGTTTTGCTTTATCAACAAATGTTTTATATTTTTTATCAAATTGCATTGCCATCAAATTTTGGAAAATAGCCTTGGCAGTGCCTTTCATTAAATTAAAAGGCCCTAGTTTGCCGGATACCGACATCGGTGCAAGAAACGGACTGCCATCAAATACTTCATGATAGGCTAAATGAGCCGGGTCACTATTATCTGTTGGATCCATCATGTTAACAAAAGACGATACCGACCATAACATTGATGCTTGATCAAATAATTTACTAGAGTCATCAATCACGGTTAATGATGATAAAGCAGGTGGCAATTTAGGGTGAACTTTTGCTTCAGTTACTCTTACTTTATTCGGAAAATACTGAATACCATTTACCGGATTGTAATGAGCCAAATCAATTGCGCCAAGTTTTTTACCATCATAAGCCAGAGCATTGGTCATAAAGGCTATCTTATTAATTGCTTCTGCTGTGATAACCATGCCAATAAAACCATCGAGTGAATCACCACCAAAATAGAGATTATTATTTGGATCAAAATACGGTGTATCCGCAAAATCGGGGGAATTAGTGCCATCAGCATCGATACCAATATTATTACCATCATGGAAAGCACTTAACATATCTGAAGCCCACAAGTATTGCTTCATTAAGCTTTGACCCATTGCTGCCGGGTTTAAAACTTTTTTCATTTTAGTTCGATCCCAGCGTAGTGTTGAAAAATCAGTCCAGGCATAATTAACCGGATCAATCGCTTGTGGTAAATGCGGATCACCCGAGATAAAATCGGCAAATTGTGGCCATGGATTTCCAGGTGGTGGATTTTTGGTTATTTGTGAAAACAGTTTAATATTTTTAACCAGCACATCATCTTCTTTAAAACCATTAGGCGCAGCAGTCATTGAGCCATCAAAACTGTCGGGCATGCTGGCTGCCATTTTTTTAATTAATGGTGCCCACATCATGTGCAAGCCCATTCCGGAACGGGTAATAATCGTGCCTAACTGATAACGGGAATATTCATAATTCTCAATACCCAATACATAAGCTGTCGCATCGGGGCTGCCTGCAACAAATGGATCCAGTACATCGAGGTTATAACCGAGTGCCTCAGCAAAGGGCTCGCCACTTTCATTAATTTCATTCGCCAATAACATTTGACTGGCGGTATCGTATTTATCGGTGATTATGGTTTCTGCAAATAACTGAGTAGTAAATGTACAAGCTACTGCAAAGGCGATGATTTTGTTTCTCATTTGAAGAGTCCTTCCTTATGATAGTGTGTATAAAGTAAATGTTAAATTCCAGCCTATGACGCCATAGGCCAGTTGCTATGGTTTAGTCGAATTGAAGTCGATATTCTTACAAATGATTTTGTTGAATTTACGGACTTTCTAATTTATTATAAATGTCTAATTTTTATACAGAATATAAAAACGAACGGACTCAGTAATAAAATACAAGATGGATGCCAAGACTAAAGATAGACAGTTAACTAATCCTGAAAAATGGTTAAATCAGTATGGCGATTATCTTTATAATTATGCTATTCAGAAACTACGCAATGCAGCTCAGGCAGAAGATGTTGTTCAGGAAACTTTATTAGCTGCTTTAGTTACCTCTGAAAACAAAACCTCCAACTCTGGAAAATATTCTGGTAAAGCTTCAGAAAAGACCTGGTTAACGGGTATTTTGAAACACAAAATAATCGATTTAATCCGCAAAGATATTCGTGAATCAACTACCGACGATATTGTCGCTTTATCAGATTCGAATGCTGAACAGGATATTGATAATTTATTTGATTCACGCGGTCGCTGGATTACACCGCCACAAACATGGGGTAACCCGGAAAAATTACTAACGGATCAACAATTCCTGAAAACGATGAATCTGTGTATGTCTAAATTAAGTCCAACTATGTCACAAATATTTAATTTAAAAGAGATATCAGGTCAAAATAGTAAACAAATATGTAAGGAATTGGGCATAAGCACGACTAATTATAATGTTATCCTGTATCGTGCGCGAATGCGCCTGCGCAGCTGTATCGAAAAAATGTGGTCAAAATAAATCAGGTTAAGTTAATAATGAAATACTCTTGTAAACATGTCACTGTTAATTTATCTGAATCCCTGGATCAAGAACTCACGATAACGGATAAAATTATGATTAAATTTCATCTGCTAATGTGTCGTTCATGCCAGCAAATTGAGAAACAGTTGAATTTACTAAATCAATCTGTAAAAAAAGTCAAACAACCAAAAGTAATACTTTCTGTTGATTCACGAAATCGTATATTAAAAAATCTTAAAAATAAACTTTAGATTATTTTCTTAAAATTATTTTCAATATTCCTGCATTTTAGTTGATATGTAATAATCTCGCATAGTTGATCTCGACAATTTGTCACTGCGCATTCCACACTGTTTTGACAACTCAACTCCAACTTCTGAATGACATTATCGTCCACATCCAGTAGACAGACTAAACAAATTTCTTCAATTTCCTGAGCTGTCTTGGCTTGAACTAATAAATCAATTGTACTATGGCCTTCAACAAAACGCTGAATAGCATATTCACTTATGTGATTAAAATCATAATTCCCTAAACATGCAGGATTACGGCACACCATACGTCACCCCCATATCCCTATACATTATTTCCTTTTAGTTATAATAACGGTTTCACTCAATTTGAAATTGATATATATCAATCTTGGATGTTTTTTCACGTTTTAAATCTATATTAACAAATCATTATTTACCATTAATAGCTATATCGATCTGGAAAGCCTGTCCACAACGTTTTACACTTATATAACGTTAAACTAAACAAAAACTATAATATGGATAACGATACAGCGAAATTACGCACTGAACTGATCTCAATGTTAGATGCCTTGCATTTTAAAGTTGAGCAACTCGAAAAAAGATTAGCGAATCTGGAAAATAGCGATAAAATAGATGAAGCTAAGGCCACTACAAGTCCTGTCATAACGCAAACTTCAATTAAAGTCCCTGATAAAATAACGGAACAATCACCAGATCCCTCAGTAGAAAAACCGGCTCCCTTAACGAATAAAATTGTTGATACCAACAAAAAGCCTGAACCAGCTCAACCCTGGGGAGCAAAAACCACAGCATCAACTGCTTCCACAACACCAGCTTCAAAACCAACCGAGCCAAAAATTAATCCATTCGCTGCAGTTGGTGAACTACTCGCTATGCTATTTGGACCTTTCGGCAGTGTTTTTCACCAAGTCATGAAAGTTTATAACCGCTATCAGGAGCAAGGTCGTGGCCCGGCATTTTTAATGACAGCCGCTGGAATACTGGCTTTAGTGATGGGTTTTGGTTTCTTACTACAATATTCGTTTACTAACTATCTTGGTATTGGTGGGAAAATTGCTACTGGTTTTGTCAGTGCCATTGCGCTCGTTGTGTTGGGAATGCGAATTTCAAATAAAGGCACGATGTTATCTGAATTTGGTGCAGCAATAATAGGGCTTGGGATCATACTAAATTATTTATGTGCCTATTTTATATCAGGTCACTTTAATATCGTTGGCCCAACTGTCGGGTTGTTATTATTAGCTGCAATTACTTACGCGTCTTACTGGTTAGCAGTGCACTATGATACTAAAACCGTGGCGATTTTATCCTTACTCGGTGGTGTGAGCACACCATTATTTTTAGGTGATCTAACCCAGGTTTCGACTGTCTATTTTGTCTACCTAACATTTTTAGTTGCAACCATGTTACATCTGGCACATAAAATTAAATGGCCTAATTTAATTCAGTTTACACTGATTATCAGTATCGCCATGACTCAATATCTGTTTTTTGAACAGGGCGGTAATCATTTTATTAATAACAGCTTATTTATTGTATTGCTTCACGTGCTGTTTTATCTATTCAGTTTTGCCTGTTTTCACCATATCAGTAAAGCTGAATCGAAAATAGATAAACCAATACTGCTGTCGGTTATTGCAAATATAATCTTTTTTGTTTTTGTGCTTTATCAAAGTATCAGTATCGATCATTATCTGGGATGGATTTATCTACTCAATGCAGTTGCTTTGTTATTATTCTATCGATTCAATTGGCTAACGGCTTACAGTAAACAGAATATTAAAAGTGATTTTAATGCCTTATTAATATTACAAACAGGTCTATTGATTGGCTTTGGCGCACTGTATCTGGTTAGCCCGGCATTATTAGGTTTAATCTGGGGTGTCGAAGGCCTTGCGCTGGTCTATGTCGGTTTCAGATTTGCCATGCCCAGTATCCGCATTGAAGGCCATTTTGCATTTATTATTGGTATGGGAAGCGCCGCTTATGAAGCAATAAACTGGTTTAGCAATGGGCTTTTAGTGCAACACAATAGCGTTAAATCTATATCGCTTAGTTACGATACCGGCTGGATGAATTTAATCGTGTTTGGTGCGGTACTGTGGTTGGCAGCACGCTTATTACAAAATCATAAAGACAAATGCCTGCAGTGGGAAAAAATGGTCTGCCGATGGTCGCATGAGATTTTTTCTATTTGGTTAAGCCTGGCATTTATGATTTCATCTCTGGTCATAATATCTGATGAATTATTATTACTGAGTATTGTTCCCTTATTTATACTGCTTTATCGAGCAAAAAAATATTCATTACCGATAACTGAAGTATTAGGTTTGACACATTATTTTCTATTTATAATACAAATATTCATTAGTGCTAATCAGGTACACAGTTTTTCAACGTCCGATCAAAACTGGATTGGTGTTGCTGTTCGCGTAGAAGCATTTGTTACGCTATGGTTAATAGCTGAATTTTATAGTCGATTTTACGCCAAGAGTCAATTCGCAAGATTTGCCAAAACACTTCGAATTTTATTCTATGTTTTGATACCCTTACTGTTTCTTCCTAAAACAATTAAATCCTATGATGAATTTTTTCCTATTGCGCTTTGGGCATCGGCACTGATTGCTTTATTTTTATTTACCAGAGTAAAATATCGAGCTCTAAAAATTGAATTCTACCTTGTAACCGGATTGGCATGGTTTTTTGTTGTGATAGCCAATTTGGCTGATTACAATACTATCTGGGATGTGAATGCGGGATATGCGTTATTAAGTGGTTTGGTTTATTTTACGATTACCAGTTTTATATGGAAAGCATTTTCAAAAAAATCCTTAAAACCCGAAGTAACAACTGAACAATCAAGCGAAAATTCTGAAAACAAAACCAGCTACTACGATACGATTATTGATTATGTTCTTTTACATCAGTGGAGCGTTTATTATTTAGCTACCTGTATTTTTATAATCACCTTTGGGACAACTCATAGTCTATTTTTAAGTATTCTGACAAGCAGTATTTACTTTACGTTAATATGCTTGTCGTGGCCGAAGCTTGTCCCGGCTAAAGTTACTATTGAGTTAAGTTATATTTTATTATACGTCTTGAGTATTATTACCTTACTACTGCTCTATTCGGAATATAGCAGCCATAATATAACATCATCATTATATCTTGTTATGCAACTCGGATTAACCGGGTTACTTCTGCATAAACGTACTAATGCTTCTGATAAACTATGGTCATTTTTTGGTGGACGAAATACGCAGTTACATTTGTGGAATATATTTTATCTACCGCTGAGTTTGATTATCATTACCTATAATCTAACATCCAATATTCAGTTAGCGATTGTTCTCTGTAGTATTTATTATGCAAGCCTGTGTATCATCTGGCCTAAATTTAGTCCTGCCAATATTAGTTTACGATTTAGTTATAATTTGTTAGTTATTCTCAGTATTGTCACTTTTATTTTTACCTTATATCCGTTTACGCACAAAACCTTCTTAAGCCCGGTTTATCTTATCATTCATGCCGGATTACTGGGGTATTTACTGCATAAAAAAATCAAATCATCCGAATTTACCTGGAACTATTTTGGTGGGTATCTACTGCAACTCTGGATTTTTAATTTTTTTATAATAGCAGTCTACAGCACTGCAATCTATTACTGGATACCCGAGCAACTCAGAATATTATTGTCTCTAATGCTTGTTTTACATGCCACCAGTATATTAATGCTAACATTAAAAGAAAATTTTGAAGGACTGTTAAAATTATCCGTTATTTTATTTGTTTTGTCCGCGATTAAAATCTTAATGTTTGATATGGCTGATTTTTCATTAATACAAAAAATAATTGCCTTTATGATTATTGGTGCCATGCTGCTTGGGGCATCGTATTTTTATCAAAAGGTGCAGCAAAAAACGACCCCTGTAAAAACTGAATGAAAGTAACGACTCTAATTCATCCTGTTCATCATTTTTCTTATTCGAAAGATTATATGGAAACAGTGATATATTGAAACGGATAAATGTTAATAAATTACATCAGTAAATTATAGTTAAACTAAAGCACAATGTATTTAAGTATTTCAACAACTTGTTTGGGTGTTTCACATACTGCTTGTGCTGCTGCATCAACTTCTTTTAAGGCATGTGTGATTTCGGGATCGTGCAAGGTAATAATGGATTTACCGGATGCTGCTGCAAAACCGGCATCGAAGGCTGCGTTCCATTGTTTGTATTTATCGCCAAAACGAATCACAACAATGTCAGATTGTTGAATTAAGTTTTTTGTGCGTATTGCATTAATTTTTGCAGCTTTATTATCATGCCAAAATGAATTATTTTCAGCTCCCAGGATAGTGACACCAACATCATCACTTTTAGCATGATCGGTAACAGGCGAATAACATTCCACAGGTAAATTGTTTTCTGTAATCCCATGTTGGATTTGTTCGCGCCAATCGGAATGAATCTCACCGGACAAATAAACACGCCATATTTTACTCATTATTTTGCCTCATACCCTAGTATAGGCGCTAACCAACGCTCGGTATCGGCTAGACTCATTTTTTTACGTTCGGCATAATCTCCGACCTGATCCTGATTCACCTGTCCTACACCAAAATAACTCGATTCGGGATTGGAAAAATACCAACCACTAACGGATGCTGTAGGGAGCATGGCCATGCTTTCAGTTAACTCTACACCGATATTTTTTTCTGCATCCAGCAAATCCCATAACACCGGTTTTTCAGTGTGATCCGGGCAGGCAGGATAACCCGGTGCAGGACGTATACCGGGATAGTCTTCGGTAAGTAATTTTTTCGGGTCAAAATTATTATTGACCAAACCATTACGTGGCGACCAGTCTCCAGTTTCACTACAAAAATCCTTATGACGAATACGATCATGCATGTGCTCTGCAAACGCTTCTGCTAATCTATCGGCTAATGCTTTTAACAAGATAGAGTTGTAATCATCATGATCCTGCTCAAACCGTTTAACATGCTTATCAATACCAATACCAACAGTGACCACAAAGCCACCGATGTAATCTTTTTTACCACTATCAATCGGAGCAACAAAATCAGATAAACAGCGATTCGGTTTACCGGGTGGTCGAATGGTTTGCTGACGAAGATGGTGCAGGCTTACACGTTCTTTTGTACGTGATTCGTCTTGATAAACAATAATATCATCGGTATCAGTGCTATTGGCAGGAAAAAATCCAGTAACGGCTTTAGCCGTTAACCATTTTTCGGAGATTATCTGCTCTAGCATTTGCTGAGCATCATTAAATAACTTCCTTGCTTCTTTTCCAATTTTTGCATCATCAAATATTTTGGGATAACTCATCTTGAGTTCCCAGGTATGGAAGAATGGTGTCCAGTCAATATAAGGTACTAAAAACTCCAATGGCATGTCATCGAAAAGTTGCAAGCCTAAATGACTTGGTATTGCCGGTGTTACTGTCGGCCAGTCGATATTAAATTTGTTTTTACGCGCGTCATCAATTGGTAACCAATTTATTTTTGCACGACGCCCGGCATACACTACTCGGGTTTTTTCATAATCTTCACGTATTTTAGCGACATAACTTTCTTTTTTATCTTCACTTACCAGATTTTGAGCAACACCCACTGCACGTGAAGCATCTTTAACATGTATGGTTGCACCATGATAATTTTGTTCGATTTTAACTGCGGTATGTGCTTTTGAGGTTGTTGCACCTCCGATCAGTAATGGAATTTCAAAATCCAGACGTTCCATTTCTTTTGCGATGTGCACCATTTCTTCTAACGATGGTGTAATTAGTCCACTAAGGCCAATAATATCACAACCTTCTTTTTTAGCTGTATCCAATATTTTATTAGCCGGAACCATAACACCGATGTCGAGCACTTCAAAATTATTACATTGTAGTACCACGCCCACAATATTTTTACCAATATCATGCACATCACCTTTAACCGTGGCCATTAAAATTTTGCCATTGGATTTCATTACTGAATTTTTACCATCTTCAATAAATGGCAATAAATAGGCAACGGCTTTTTTCATTACCCGCGCAGATTTAACGACTTGTGGTAAAAACATTTTACCGTCACCGAATAAATCACCTACCACGTTCATGCCATCCATCAACGGTCCTTCTATCACTTCAATGGGTTGATCGAATTGAGTACGTGCTTGTTCAGTATCTTCAATAATAAAGGTATCTACACCTTTAACCATGGCGTGTTCAATTCGTTTGACTACCGGTAATTCACGCCATTCGAGCGTTTCTTCTTTTTTTCCACCGGCACCGTCACCGCGGTAGTTATCAGCAATGTCGAGTAAGCGCTCAGTGCTATCGTCGCGTCGATTTAATACAACATCTTCTACACACTCGCGTAATTCGTCGGGCAAATCATCATACACAGCAAGCTGACCAGCATTGACAATACCCATGTCCATTCCTGCTTGAATCGCATGATATAAAAAGACTGCATGAATAGCTTCTCGCAATGGATTATTACCCCGAAACGAGAATGAGACGTTTGAAACACCGCCACTGATCATGGCATGTGGTAGATTATTTTTTATTTCTCGGGTCGCTTCTATAAAATCAACACCGTAGTTATTGTGTTCTTCAATACCGGTTGCTATTGCAAAAATATTAGGATCAAAAATTATATCTTCCGGGGGATAATCTACTACCTCGGTTAAAATTTTATACGCTCGTGAGCATATTTCAATTTTTCGTTGCTTAGTATCGGCTTGCCCGGTTTCATCAAACGCCATTACAATAATAGCAGCACCATAACGGCGGCATAATTTGGCATACTTAATAAAATTTTCTTCGCCTTCTTTAAGACTAATGGAATTAACAATGCCTTTACCCTGAATGCATTTTAAGCCTGCTTCAATAATGGACCATTTTGATGAATCGATCATCACTGGGACTCGCGCAATATCCGGCTCACTGGCGATTAAGTTTAAAAACTTAACCATAGCCTGCTCACCATCGAGCATGCCTTCATCCATGTTGATATCGATTATTTGGGCACCGTTATCGACTTGCTCTCGAGCAACACTTAGGGCTTCATCGAATTCTTCTTCCAAAATTAATCGTTTAAATTTAGCAGAACCAGTAACATTGGTTCGTTCACCAACGTTAATAAATAAAGAATCGCTATTAATATTAAATGCTTCCAGACCACTTAATCGACATTTTATTTTTAACTCGGGAATTTTTCGTGGTGGGTATTTTTTAACTTCATCTGCTACAGCTTGAATATGTGCTGGTGTTGTCCCACAGCAGCCACCGACAACATTCAGATAACCACTTTTAGCCCAGTCTCCTAATTCTTTGGCAAGCATTTCGGGTGTTTCATCAAAACCACCAAAGGCGTTTGGTAATCCGGCATTTGGATGAACATTAATATAACAATCGGCAATTTTTGATAATTCATCAACGTGCGGTCGCAACTCTTCAGCACCAAGCGCACAATTAAAACCAAAACTGATTGGCTTTATGTGACAAAGTGAATTATAAAATGCTTCGGGGGTTTGTCCTGTTAAAATACGACCACTGGCATCGGTAATAGTACCGGAGATCATCACTGGATATTCAATACTATGTTGTTCAAAATATTCTTCAATTGCAAATAATGCGGCCTTGGCATTAAGGGTATCAAAAATGGTTTCGACTAAAACAAAATCAATTCCGCCTTCGATTAAACCGCGCAGTGAATCGGAATAGGCTTTATGTAAATCATCAAACGTAACGTCTCGCGCACCGGGATCATTCACGTCTTTTGACATTGACGCAGTCACTGGCATTGGCCCGAGAACACCGGCCACAAAACGTGGTTTATCGTCAGTGCTTCGTTCCGCACAGGCTTCGGTAGCAATTTTTGCCGCTTCGACATTTATTTCATAAGCAAAGTCCTGCATGTTGTAATCGGACAAACCATAGTAATTAGCATTGAAAGTATTGGTTTCAACGATATCGCAATCGGCATCTAAATAAGCCAAATGTATGGCTTTAATAATTTCTGGGTGGGTTAAATTAAGTAATTCATTATTGCCCTTTACGTCACTTTGCCAATCGGCAAAGCGATCACCCCGATAGCCAGCCTCATCCAGTTCATAACTTTGAATCATGGTACCCATTGCACCATCGAGTACCAGAATTCGTTCTTTTAAGAGTTCACTAAATAATTTTGCCATGCCAGATTATACCTATATATATGTAACCCCTATTCTAGCATGAGCTTCGATAAACGGGTATTTTTCAAGCGGGTTATGTGTATGATTATCAGCCGAAAAGGACTGTTATAGCGATGTTTCAGTTAAATACATTTGATGTTTAAATTGGCTTAAAACTAACATTGTTCCCACGGAAGAAGATCATATCGCCATCCAGCCAAAGAACTGCGCTTATGCTCATCATTCAATTCCCCTTCAAAACCTTCATCAACATTATAAATATTATGAAAACCTTCTTTGACTAAAAGCTCCCCGGCTTCAAGCGAACGCTTACCACTGCGGCAAATTAAAACTAACGGTGCACTTTCAATGCTATCGATATGCGACATACCACCTAAAATGGTCTGCCTAATTTCGGCTACAAAACGCGGATTAATAATCCAATCCGGTTCATCAATCCAGGCAATATTGATGGCACCTGACGGGTGTCCGATAAATAGAAACTCCATGTGTGAACGCACATCAATCATTATTGCTTTGGGATTATCCAGCATAATCTGGTGTGCATCTTTTGCTGAAATAGTTTGAACATTTGCGTTTGCCATAAGCTTTTATCCTATAGTAGTTCGATTTTAAGCACGACTCCATCAACATCGACAACTTTTATTTGTGAACCGGATTCACAATTTTCACCTTCTACTTTCCACGTTGAATCATCAACTTTTATCTTACCAACGTTATTGATAATAGCTTCATCTAAGGTAAATGTTCTACCGATATATTGATGTCCGCGTTTATTCAAGGTTGGTTGATCGGTTGCTGTTGGATTTTTCTTTAAAAAATAATGCCAAACGACAATGC
>CAYOHQ010000043.1:0-13790 GCA_964403805.1 uncultured Thioalkalispiraceae bacterium
AGATAAAAATGTTGAAGATTATGAAGTATTATTACGCATACCATTAAGCGATGGCGGCATGATATTACCCGGTGGCTTCATCCCTGCCGCTGAACGCTTTGGACTAATTCACCATGTTGATCGCTGGACTGTTCGTAATGCGATTAAAAAATTATCCGATCTAAATAACGCCGGTCACAAAACCCGGTTTGCGATAAATCTATCTGGTCGTGCATTCGAAGATCAGGAATTATTACCCTTAATAGCAAACCTGTTAAAAGAAACCGGATTAGACCCACAACTATTAACATTCGAAATTACTGAAACCGAAGCGATTGAAAATCTGGTTTCAGCAACTACGTTTATTTGTAAGCTTAAAGACATCGGCTGTAAATTTGCATTGGATGATTTCGGCTCAGGCTTTAGTTCATTTAATTATTTAAAAAACCTACCCGTTGATATTTTAAAAATTGATGGTAGCTTTGTGCAATCCCTGCATAAAACACATGTTGATCAAGCCATGGTGCAATCGATGAATCAAATTGCACACGCACTCGGTAAAAAGACCATAGCAGAATTTGTAGAAAATAATGATACTTTAAGTTTACTCGAAGATTACGGCGTTGATTATGCTCAAGGCCACTTTCTGGGACGACCTCAAATTGATGTATTAAGTGATATTAAAAATCGAAAAGCCACTGTAATTAAATCAGATGATAGCGTAATAATTCAGCATTGAATTTTCAAACCATCAGATTAGCATAAGCCACAACCAACCACTTTGACCCGACAGAATCAAAATTGACCTGAACCCGAGAGTGTTTACCTTCACCTTCATAATTTAGAACAACACCCTCACCGAATTTTTCGTGCGATACACGTTGCCCCAGTTGCATTCCTAATTCATCGGGAATCGATTGATCAAATTCATCGAAGCCATTATCCATGCTCGACATGGGTTGCGATGTCGCTACTTCACCAACCATCCGTACCTGTTCAATACACTCGTCGGGTAACTCGCTTAAAAATCGGGAAGGTCGTGAAAATCGTTCTTCACCATGCAATCTGCGTTTTTCGGCGCAGCTCAGGGTTAATTGTTGCATTGCCCGGGTCATGCCGACATAACACAAACGCCGTTCTTCCTGTAATTTTTTAGGATCATCACTCGACATTTTATGCGGGAATAAACCTTCTTCCATACCACCTAAAAAGACTTTTGGAAATTCCAGGCCTTTTGAAGAATGCAGCGTCATTAGTTGCACGCAGTCGTCCCATTCGCCCGATTGTTTTTCACCAGCTTCGAGTGCGGCATGAGTTAAAAAACTCGATAACGGATCCATTTCGGCAACATCGTCATCAACCTGATCAACATCATAAAATTTTGCAGCGTTTACCAATTCTTCGAGATTTTCTATTCTGGCTTGCCCCTTTTCGCCTTTTTCTTTTTGATAGTGCACTAACAGATAACTGTGATGAATAACGTGTTCTACCTGTTCGTAGAGTTCAGTCCCCGAACAGCTTCGATCCATATTTTCGACTATATCAATAAATATCTGCAATGCACTCATGGCGCGTGGCGTCAATGCGTTATCTTGAATTTGAATGTGTGTTGCCTGCCACATTGAAATTTGATTGGCTCGAGCACAATCACGAACAATGGACACTGTTTTATTACCAATGCCACGGGTCGGAAAATTCACTACCCGTTCAAATGAGGCATCGTCATTTCGATTTTGGATTAAACGAAGATAAGCTAATACGTCTTTAATTTCCTGTCGTTCAAAGAAACGTAAACCACCATAAACACGATAAGGAATACCGGCACGAATCAATGATTCTTCAAATACCCGTGACTGGGCATTGGAACGATATAAAATAGCACATTCGGATCGTTTCCCACCAGCTTCATTCCACTCGCGAATTTGGTCAGCAACATAATACGCTTCATCATAATCATTAAACGCCTGATATAATAATATTGGTTTGCCTTTTTCATCAGCTGTCCATAATTCTTTTCCCATTCGATCATCATTATTACTAATTAATTCGTTAGCTGCATTCAAGATATTACCAGTTGATCGATAATTTTGTTCTAATCGAAAAACATTTTCTTTGGCATAGTCTTTTGAGAATTCGTGAATGTTTTCGATTTGCGCACCACGCCAACCATAAATCGATTGGTCATCATCACCCACTGCAAATATTTTACCGTTATTACCGGCTAATAATTTTAACCAGGAATATTGTAACGTATTAGTGTCTTGAAACTCATCAACTAATATATGCTTAAAACGTTCCTGATAAGAACGTAACACCTCGGGATTTTTTAGAAACAATTCATAAGCGCGTAACAATAATTCTGCAAAATCGACTAAGCCACCACGCTGGCAGCTTGCCTCATAAGCTTCGTAGATTTTAATCATGTGTTGTAAATGTGATTCACCCTGATGCGAAATTTGAGATGGTCGTTTAGCTTCATCTTTTCTGGCATTGATATACCACTGTGCTTCTTTTGCGGGGTAATGTGTTTCATCTAGACCCATTTCGCGTATTACACGTTTAACGGTTCGTTTTTGATCTTCACTGTCTAAAATTTGAAATGTCTGTGGTAAACCCACTTCTTTCCAGTGGGCGCGAAGTAATCGATGTGCAATGCCATGAAAAGTGCCCACCCATAATGCTCTGGTTGGTGCGCCCAATAATTCTTCGATTCTACCGCGCATTTCGCCAGAGGCTTTATTGGTGAATGTCACCGCCAGTATGCCATAGGGCGTGATATTTTCTGCCAACATTAACCAGGCGATACGGTGTACCAATACCCGGGTTTTACCACTACCAGCCCCAGCCAACACCAAAACATGGCTGTTTGGGGCACACACGGTTTGCCGCTGAGCATCATTAAGTGGGTCAAGAATCGGTGAAACATCCATAAAAGTTATCGTTTACTGTATTTAAAATTCCTCATCATGATACCAAAGCTAAGGTCGAATCGATATGTTGATGTAATGATTTGCTTTAGTAATCAATGAATTATCAAGCTTGATATTCCAATTCAGTAAATACGGAAATATCCAGCTTAAATCCATTAAATTCATGATGTTATGTCAATTTATATTAAGCATTCAAAATTAAACAAATTATTTCAATAACCGATAAAACGTAACATACAAGACAAACAGGCGTTGTTCCTTGCAAAACTCGAATATATGACTAATGCTAAAAATTCATTTGAAGAAAAAATAAAACTACTGCAAATTAGTTTTATAAGGGAATTGCCCGGACGCTTGAATGAAATTGATGAATTTATCGTACAACTTGATTCTGATCCAACCGATAGTACAGCAATTGATAATTTAACCCGTAAGCTGCACAGCTTAGCCGGATCCGGCGCTACCTTTGGCTTGCCTGAAGTAACCAATCTCGCCCGGGAAGGAGAAATATTATTAAAAGAAACCGACATTATTGAAAATGGTGTTAACTCAACTACGACTAATCGAATAAAAGAAATTACAACGGCATTACATAACATTGAGACGGAACAAGTTGATGTTAGTGCGCAATCATTAAAAACTGAATCTGATACACTTAAAAGTTCCTTACGAAAACAAGCCAATAAAGTAAGAACAATCTATATATTAGAAAGTGATACAACGATTCTAGATGATCACATTAATCAGTTTCGGCAATATGGCTATATCGCAACCTTATTTAGTGATGTTGAAGAATTTTGTGATGCTCAACAATCAGGCCAACCAGATATCGTAATGATTGATTTATTTTTTAACGACACATCAACCGTTAAAATAAATTATTTAATCAAAGAATGTGTTAAAAATAATTCATTTACCATCGTGACGTGCACTAGCGGTGATATTAAACACCGTTTAACTGCTGCCCGAGCAAATGCACACCAGTTTTTAATTAAACCCTATTCTGTTCCAGAAATAATTGACCGCATTGATGCAGCATCAACAACAAAAGATATCGAATCGTATCGTGTTTTAATAGTTGATGATTCGTATGAATTGGCAAAATTTTATTCCTTAACGTTGGAAAATGCAGGTTTCAATTCTAATTATATTACCAAGCCATTAAATATTATGGAGGCGATAACCCACTACCAACCTGAATTAATTTTACTGGATTTATACATGCCGGATTGCACTGGTTTTGAATTAGCCTCAGTGATCCGACAACAAGAACATTATATTGATATGCCGATTGTATTTTTATCATCAGAAACAGATACTAAAACCCAATTACTCGCAATGGAACAAGGTGGTGATGATTTTCTGACAAAACCCATTTCACCTGAAAATCTAATTCTTTCAGTGCAAACACGAATTAATCGTTACCGTCAGTTAAAATCACTTTTTGTAAAAGACAGTTTGACTGGATTGCATAACCACACCAGCATAAAACAACATATCGACACTGAAATTTCACGGGCGAGACGAAACCGAAAACAGGTTTGTTTAGTCATGATCGATGTTGACCATTTTAAACAGGTTAATGATGTCCATGGCCATAATGTCGGTGATAAAGTTTTAAAAGCGCTAGCGCGACTAATGCGTTTAAAATTAAGGCAAACTGATATACTAGGACGTTATGGTGGTGATGAATTTGTGGTTATACTGCCCGAAACCGAAATCAATGATGCAAAACTGGTTATCGACAAATTACGAATCGATTTTGGAAAATTACAATTCACGGAAATAGAAAATGAAATAACTGTTTCCATTACCTGTGGTATCGCCAGTTATCCCCCCGCGAAAAATAGTGAGCACCTTAGTATCTCTGCTGATGTTGCACTTTATAAAGCTAAAGAACTAGGTCGAAATCAAGTCGCCATTTATGAAGATTTTTAAAAAACCAGATGTATAAACAAACTAAAACTAAACTCGCCGGCTTTGGAAGCGGGATAGACCAACCAAGACACGCAAAACACTGCCATCCATGGCTTGCTCGGGTGCCGCGTCCTGCGGCACACGGTCTTGATTGGTCTATCCCGCTTCCAAATCCTATTTTTTTTCTCTTTCTAATTAAACTTAATAGTTACAATTATTTAAAAATAACCCGGTAACTCTTTTATTAAATTTTGTTTTTCTGAGACCTTGCTTCCGGTTAACGCAAAACCGGTTAATTTATCTGATTGATAAAAACAGGCTTTCACACCTTCGTCGGTTTTTTCAACCTGCCATTCTCCCTCACTCAAATCCGGTGGCGATGAAACCGCTATTGGACATGCTGGAGTTTTAATAACAACCGGCATTGCAGGATAAGAAACTTCAGTTACTTCTCCTGCTAAAGTTTTTGCTAAAGCTTTTGCTGCATGCATTACCGGCATGATATACGGCATTACCAAACCATTCACTTCAGCGCAGTCACCCAGGGCGTAAACACCTTCACTACTGGTTTGTAATGTTTTATCCACTACGATACCGCGATTAACTTTTAAATTGGCTTCTCGTGCAAGAAACACTTCTGATTTTAATCCTACTGCTGATAATACAACATCAGCATTAACTAAAAATGCCTCATCGGATAATTGCAATTCAATTTGTTTTTCTTTTTGATTGATAGCTTCAACTACGGTGCCGAGTTTCCAGTTGACGCCTAATTTTTCAAGTTCGGTTTGCAGGTGTTTTCCAGCAGCTTCGGGCAACATTCTTTCGAGCGGATAGTTGTCGGGCCCAATAACAGTTACATTGTATTTTTCGTGTAACAAATCATTAGCAAATTCACAGCCGATTAGACCGGGTCCTAAAATCGCGATATCTTTTTTACCTTTAATGGCTTTTCGAAATGTTGCGTATTCATCCAGATTATTGACTGTAAGTATTTTATCGGCTGCATCACCCGCAATTGGCAGCCGGATTGATTTCGCGCCTAAGGCTAACACCAGTTTTGAATACGGAATATTTTCTGTTGCCAGATTCACAGTTTGTTTTTCTGTGTCTATGCCGTGCACCAGGGTATTCGCTGAAATTTTAACGGACAACTGTTGTGCCATTTTCTCGGCTTCGGTCATAATCAGGCTGGTGGCTGTTTTGGATTTGGCCAAAGCGTTGGATAACATTGGTTTTGAATAATTATTGGCACTGTCCATGCTAATAATATGCACTGGCGTTTTTTCATTAATTTTTCTAAATTCTCGTGCAACTGTATAGGCCGAAATACCACTCCCAATAATAACAATAGGTTTCATTTATGCTTTTCCTGCTTCATAATCTGTAACTATAATGAAACCAAGATTAACACATTTCGCGATCCGGAACTATGTTGTAATTAGCATTGTATTTTGTTTTATTAGTTCGGCTGTATTTGCGTCTGATCAAAAGTCAAGCACGCACATTGAACTGGACATTAACGAATTTGAAATTGCAATAACCGTTTTTCCAGGAGCAGATAAAAACAAGGATCTGATTCTTTGGTTGCCCTCTGAACATGGTCTGCCTGATTCTATTTTTGACATTGCAGATTCAATTTCAAAACAAAATCCTAACACTGAAGTTTGGGTAGTCGATTTATTAAGTTCATTGTTTTTACCAAGTCAGGCCAGTAGCATAAATAAAATACCCACTGATATTTTATACCAGCTAGTTAAAAAAGTTCATTTAAAAACCGGTAAAAAAATATTTATTGTCAGCAGTGGCCGCGGCGCATTGCTGGCAATGCGAGCCAGTTATTTTTGGCTGCAAGACTCACTAAGCTCCATACAACTCGGTGGGCTAATATTACTCTACCCGAATTTATACACCGCGACTCCTGAGCCCGGTAGTGCTGCAGAATATTATCCGGTAACACATGCTGTGAATATTCCTATTTTTATATTACAACCTGAAAACTCGCCCTGGCGCTGGCAACTTGCCTCCTTACAGCAGCATTTAATCAATGCCAATGCTAAACCCTATATTTCTCTACTGCCTGACATTCGTGATCGTTTTTTCTTTAGACCGGATGCAACAGAACCAGAACAAATCGCCACCCAACAACTTGCGAGCAATATCCAACGCAGTATTTTATATTTAAAATCAGAACAACATCAAAATTATAGAATACCGGCAGCATTGGCATCAGACACTAAAAAAATATCAACTAAACAAGCCGCTAGTTTAAAAATTTATAAAAAAGAACCCGTTCCACCACCATTAGTATTAAGAAGCTTAAATGGAACAAGTAAATCACTCAACGAATATCGTGGTAAGGTCGTTATTGTGAATTTCTGGGCTTCATGGTGTCCGCCTTGTGTGCATGAAATGCCTTCAATGGAAAAGCTTTACCAACACTACGCTGCATCTGATTTTACGATTTTAGCAGTGAACATGGCTGAACCAATATCGACTATTACTGATTTTGTCACCAATCAGGTACAGGTAAGTTTTCCCATTCTATTGGATAGTGACGGCAAGGCACTTAAAGGGTGGCAGGTTTATGCCTTTCCGTCGAGTTATGTCATCGATAAACAGGGTAAAATCCGCTATGCCCTATTTGGATCAATATTATGGGATACACCTGAAGTTATTGAAACCATTGATAAATTACTGAATGAACCAGTAATCCAGATTGAATAGCAATTTATAGGATTTAAGCGGCATACTATTTGCTACTCATTCAAGTATGTTATTTAATTCAGATACCGGCAGACTGACTTTAATTGTCTTTATAATTTTAGTGCTAGCGCTACTAGCCAGTTGCTCTATTATTACTGAAACAGAATGCCGATATGGCAATTTTGCTACTTTGGGATATGATGATGCCAGTAAAGGTAGAATGCGTTCGCATTTTACAAAATACCACGAAAAATGCCTGAGTTATGATGTCGATATTGAAGATGAATTGGTGATGTACGATTTCGGACGCGAACGTGGTTTATTAAGTTATTGTGAATCGGTAAGAGTGAGTCGCCAATGTGATCGCGGTGGATCTCATGGTCTTAAATCATCACTGCTAATACCAACTGAAATGATACGACTTCAGCAGGATATACCGCCAGTTCAAGTTCGCTAATCAAAAATCCAATTCTGTTATGATAACCAATCTTTATTTGTTAAGAAATCACTATACAATTTGTGTTCTGGGCTACCTGCTTCCGGTTTCCAATCGTATCGCCATTTAACAACGGGGGGTAATGACATTAAGATAGATTCAGTCCGATGTCCGGTTTGTAAACCGTATAAAGTACCACGATCGTATACCAGATTATATTCTACATAACGACCCCGGCGATAACATTGAAAGTCAACTTCGCGATCACCGTATTCAATATTTTTTCGTTTTGCGACAATTGGTTGATATGCTTTAATATAGGAATCACCGACACTGCGCATAAATTCGAAACACTTATCGAAACCCCATTCATTAAGATCATCATAAAACAAACCACCAATCCCGCGAGGTTCGTCACGGTGTTTTATATAAAAATACTCATCACACCATTTTTTGTATTTAGTATAAACGTCATCACCGAATGGATCGCAGGCATCTTTTGCTACCTGATGCCAATGAATTGCATCTTCTTCGAAACCATAATAAGGCGTTAAATCAAAACCACCACCAAACCACCAAATGGGATCTTCGCCTTCTTTATCGGCGACAAAAAACCGAATATTGGCATGTGATGTTGGCATATAGGGATTACGTGGATGTATCACCAAAGATACACCCAGTGCCTGAAAATTTCGACCGGCTAATTCAGGACGATGTGCAGTAGCAGATGCCGGCATATTATCACCAAACACGTGTGAGAAATTAACACCGGCTTTTTCAAACACCGTGCCGTTTTCCATCACACGACTTCGGCCACCACCACCTTGCGGCCGGTCAAACTTGTCTTCCAAAAATTTTTTACCGCCATCTTCTGCTTCGAGCATTGCACAGATTCGATCTTGAAGATCCATTAAATAATCTTTGATTGCATTGATATTTATTTCTGACATTCTTTTTCCTAAGCTCTAATTACTTCATCGGTGATACTGTTTTGAATTTTTGATTCTTTTTTAGAAGAACCCAAATCACCGGGAACATAATAATCTATTTTATTTCCAAATCGTTTTCGAACCATCCAACTTTTTCTGGTGCTGGATTGGCCACTACGATTGGCACTGGTCGATACCAATGCACCGTTAAATTGCCGACACAATTGCATGACTATCGGATGCTGACTAATTCGAACGGCAATCGATTGATGTTCACCAGTTAACCACAGTGGTGTCGATTGTTTGCAAGGCACTATCCATGTCACGGGATTCTCGGTCGATTGCATTAACTTATTTATTGTAAGTGTATCATTAATATCAATATAGGGTTCAAGTTGCGACACATTTTCGGCAACTAATAATAGTCCTTTGTGTAAATGACGCGCTTTTATTTCAAGCAAATACAGAACTGCTTCCATGTCCAGTGGATTACAGCCAAGTCCATACACTGACTCTGTAGGATAACTGATAACTCCACCCTGATTAACAATCCGAATCGCGCTCTGAATGTGCCAATAGGACATTGATATTATCGCTAAAACTGCTTCTGAACTTCAGCATCTTTTGCGACGACTGCCTTGGCATTTTTTTCGCGCTCATCTGTCAGCCTTATAGCAAGAGCATCATCACTTAATGCCATCATTTGAGCTGCTAAATAAGCCGCATTTTTTGCACCGGCTTTACCTATCGCAACCGTTGCAACGGGAATCCCCCCCGGCATTTGAACAGTGGATAATAAGGCATCCATTCCTTGCAAAGGGCCGCCGTCCATCGGCACACCAATAACCGGTTTTAAGGTATGAGCCGCTATCGTTCCGGCTAGATGCGCAGCTAAACCGGCTGCACCAATAAATACCTGACAGCCACGCTGTTCGGCATCGGCGATGTAGTCCCGAGTGACATCCGGAGTCCGGTGCGCAGATGAGATTTTCACCTCAAAATCAATTTTTAAGCTTTTTAAAGTATCGATACAAGCCTGCATAACGGGTAAATCCGAATCCGACCCCATAATAATTGAAACAAATACTGAGCTCATTTTGTCTGCCTTTATTAGTTATTAATCAAATAGCCACATTATTGTGAAATAACTGATTTAAGTAAATAGAAACGCGAAGCATACCGTAATTTAGCACTTCTGTAGAACACGAAATTGTGCTTTTTAAGTATTTTAAAATCGAATCAGCTTAATTACCATAAGAACTATATGGATAAATTTTATAACAACTTCGATACTATTTAGGTTAAGAACTCATTTGGCATGCCGCTACTAAATATTAAGTTATTAATATTAATGCGATTTTAGTTACAGACGATGAAAATCATTATAAAACTTTCTGTTATTGTAATTCTATTTTTAAATTGTACTTTCACTACAGTTTACAGTGCCACAATTAAAAAAAAATTACCGAATGGTTTTACTAGCACAGCTGAATACCTGATTGGTGATAAAAATAAACCCGCTGTTCTAATTCTACACGGCTTATTGCAAACACGAAATTATCTAACGGTGCAAAGTCTGATTACGGCGATTAGTGATGAAGCTTACACTGTGTTAGCACCCAATCTTTCATTAAGCATTAGTAATCGTAAAAAGAGTCTGCCTTGCGAGGCAATTCATAATCACACGATGGAGCAGGATATAAACGAAATCGATTTTTGGGTTAACTGGCTTGAAAAAAAAGGACACAATAATATTGTACTGGTTGGCCATAGCTTTGGTAGTTTACAACTTGTTGTTTACACCAACAAAAAGAATCCACCATCGGTAAAAAAAATAATCACCACCAGTCTGATTGATGTAGAAAGAACCAATAATAATACATTGTTAAAAAGTTTCGTTAGCAAAGCACAACAACAAATTAAAAATAACGATACTCAACTTCATGAATATCCAATTTCATATTGTAAAAAATATGTCTCGCCTGCAAAAAATTATATTTCGTATGCGCGATGGAATAAGAACATACTGATTACAGAGATAAACAAACTTTCTATCCCAATCACAATAATTTTAGGTAGTGGCGATATACGTCTTGATAAAAATTGGGTAACCCGATTAAAAAAAGCAAATTTGAATCTGATAATGATAGAAGGTGCAAATCACTTTTTTGATAGATCGCATGAATTTGATATGAATGATAATGTATTAAACGCGCTATCTTCACAATAACAACTTATCAATGATACCGAAAAAAAATCAACACTTATCAATCCCGATTCATATTATCGGGATTGTTTTCATCATAGTTCTGTTGTTTACCCTTGGGATATTAGGTTGGTATACCAATAATAAAATCAGTACTATCCAGAAAGAATCAATTCTGAATACCAATAAAATGGCTAAAGATGAATTAGATAAAGCCTTTAAAAAATTATTTATTAAGTCAGAAAAATTAGCAGAAAAATTCTCTAGCTGGGATGAAACAATTCAACAATTACAAAACCCAACATACTACAAATACTGGCAACTTAATCGAGTACCACAATCTGGATTTACACCCGATTTTTTTGATACAATTGAATTATATAATGAAAATGGTATTCCACTATCAGAATCCAGTGAAATGAATATGCCATTAACAATTATGAGTAAAATAAATGAACCTTATATTATTTTGGATACCGATCATGCGCACTTATATCAACAAGCTAACATAACAATTGAAGGAGAAAATAAACCTGTCGGCTATTTGGTTATTAAAAATGATATAACTGAAGCTCTTAATAATGATAAATTTCATTTTCTGGATATTAATAATTTGAAATACACATCAAGCATTAATCGTCCAATTTCTATCAAGGACATAAACAAGTATTTTGGTTCAACTGCAATTGTTAATTCAGAACTTGTCGTCCTCGAAAACCTATTTAATAGCACTCTAATTAACTTATCGATTGCATCTATATTATTATTTCTGATATTTTTCTTCTTTGTTATAAAATATCTTGGTTTCCCCCTTAGTAATCTATCACAACAAATTGATTTGATTGGCGATGGTGAGAAAAAAATTATAGAGAAAAGTAACTCAAACTTAATTTGCATTGCAGAATTCGAAAAAGTTCAAAAATCATTAAATGACTACCATACAAAACTTTACACAAGTGAAAAAGAACTTAGAGAAAGTGAGTTACAAAACCGAACAGTTCTGGAAACTGTGCCAGACGCAATAATAACATTAAATGAAAAATTCAGTATCATATCTGCGAATTCTGCTGCAGAAAAATTATATGGCTATAAGGAAAGTAGTTTGACAACGTTAAATATTGATATGTTATTTTCAAAAGACTCCATAGATAAATTTCATCATGCAATTAGCAACACCTATTTTGATATGGAACATTCACAAGATGAATCAAAACAACAATTCATCGGCAGACATAAGTCTGGTTATACATTCCAAATACAATGCAGTATAACTTCAATCGTGTTATCCCGCGAAAATTCTTATTTATTTATTGCAAAAGATATTACTGAAAGAAAAGAATATGAATCTCGACTAACACATTTAGCCAATTTTGATTCTTTAACGGGTTTATCCAACCGAACATTATTTCATGATAGGTTGGAGCATGCATTATCGCAAACCAAACGTTACAATAAGCGGCTTGGTTTACTATTTATTGATCTCGATAGATTCAAACCGATCAATGATACATACGGTCATCAAATAGGAGACTTATTATTAACGACTGTAGCCAAACGAATTACACGCTGTATTCGCGAAGGTGACACGGTATCACGCCTGAGTGGTGATGAATTTACAATCATTATTGAAGGAATAGACCATGAAGAAGATTCGGCAATCATAGCAAAAAATATTTTAGATGCTTTACGACGACCTTATAATTTAAACGGTAACGAATTATTTATATCTGCCAGTATCGGTATTACAACTTACCCTGAAGACGATGATAATATTAGTAATTTAATTAAAAACGCCGACACCGCAATGTATCGAGCCAAAGAACTCGGTGGCGATAAATATCAATTTTTTACCATGGATTTAAACTACAGAGCAGAAGAACGCCTTAATTTAGAAAATAAATTACGTTATGCCCTGGAAAAAAACTTATTTACCCTAAATTATCAACCACGCATAAACCTCAAAAAAAACACTGTTTCCGGAATTGAGGCTCTATTGCGGTTACACGATTCTGAATTGGGGAATATTCCTCCCATCAGTTTTATCCCGATACTCGAAGAAACGGGATTAATTCATCGTGTTGGTGAGTGGGTTATTCGGACAGTATGCTTACAATATATGTCGTGGAAACAGTCCGGTTTACCCGATATACGGGTATCGATTAATTTATCTGCTTATCAGTTTAAAGAAACTAATTTGGTAGAAAGAATTTTTAGAATATTATCCGAAACAAAAATGAACCCTCACAATCTGGAATTTGAAATAACAGAAAGTTTACTGGTTGATAATATTGATGAAACAACACAAGCTTTAACAAAACTACACGATCGCGGTATTAAAATATCAATAGATGATTTTGGAACAGGTTATTCATCACTCGCCTATCTTAAAAAATTTCCAATCGATATTTTAAAAATAGACCGTTCTTTTGTAAATGACATAACAACTAATGAGGATGATGCTATAATAGTTGATACAATAATAGCAATGGCACGAAGTTTAAAACTTGAAATTACTGCTGAGGGTGTTGAAAACAAAGATCAACTCAAATTTTTATCTGAACGTAACTGCGATGAAATTCAGGGCTATTTATTCAGTAAACCGCTTCCGGTTGAAGATGTAATTGATTATATCAAAAATGAAAAATGGAAAATGATAAACTAATAATATTCTATTTTTTATTATTTAT
>CAYOHQ010000044.1:0-13707 GCA_964403805.1 uncultured Thioalkalispiraceae bacterium
CTGATTTTAAAATAGCGAGTTCGGTATAACCCAATATGCTCGCCAGGATATTATTAAAATCATGAGCAATGCCACCCGTTAATTGACCCAGAGCTTCCATTTTTTGAGATTGAACTAACTGGTTTTGTAACTCCTCTCTCTCGATTTCACCTGCCCTTCGTTCTGTTACATCTCGCCAGATACTTAAATGCAGTGTTTTATCACGTAAATATATTTCTCGTGTACTGACCAACACATCCCTGAAGTTATTATTCTTGGTTTTATGTCGTGACTCGTAATTATCAAAGCCATTTTGCTTAACGTGGCTTAAGTGATTTAGAAATTCATCCGGTTCACTATTCGCATCAACATCTTTAATATTGAGTTTATGAAATTCCTTGCGAGTATAATGTAAATTTATATGTGCACTGTCATTGAATTCAAGAATGTTACCTGTGTCTGCATCAACTAACACGATAGAGTCTACTGCTTGTTCAAATACCGCTCTGAATCTTTCCTCTGATTCCCGTAGTGCAAGGTCGGCTTCGATACGAGTAATGGCTTCAGCTAATATATTAGAAACTGAACGTAAAAAACTCACTTCTTCAGGTTTAAAAATTCGTTTTTCTTTTGTAAATACGCCCAATAAACCATGAATTTGATTATTTGCAGCAACACCAATATTAATGCCGCTAATAATTCCGTGTTCACGTAAGAAATTCATCGGTGCAAAACGCTTATCCTGATCAATTCTACTCGACACTATGCACTTGCGTGTATTAAATAAATCAGTAGCCGCAAGTGACAATGACGGTATTTGTACATTCGAAAAATTAATACTTTGCCAACCAATTCCAACTCGACCATTCAAGTATCGGGTATCAGTTGATAATTCCAGATACCCGGCAAATTCAAGACCTAAAGTAGCAGTACTAATTGTTATCGCCTCAGACAAAAGTTCTGATAAATTTGTTGAGGACAATGCATTCAAACCAAATTCAGCTACCACAGCCTGCATCCAGGCATGAGAATCCGATGTTAAACCTGTTTTAATGTTCTTTTCCAGATTTTGTAGTGAACAATAAATTGAATTCACTTTATCAGCAGCATCAAATAAAGGGATAAAATTGACGACCAGATTATCGTTTCCAAATTTAGATTTTGTGATTAATTCGGTTTTAACAACATTACCGTTTAATGCAAATTTAAAATGTTTTTTAAATTCATTAAGTTCATTTTGAGCGAATAATTCTTCAATCGGTTGATTAACTATTAACAACTCACTTTGAATAGATAAAACAGTAGCAATTTCTGCATTAACGCGTTTAATAATGCCTTGCGTATCTACTTCGATTATGCAAATAGGTAACTCAAAAAACAATTCATCGTTAATAGATTGTAATCGATTTTTTTTATCCAATTCAAAAGTATTAACAATGTTATCCAAACTAGTGACACCATTTTCATCAGGTGAAACTGAATGCGCTAATGTTCTCGCTATATTTGTTATCGTATCACAGTCCAATTTAGACCAGCTTCTCTGGCATTTTGACAAAACAGCTATTGAACCAACCACACTGTCGTCAACGACTAATGGTACTTCTAATATCGAAACAAAATAATTGTCCGACAGTTTTTTAGAATTGTATTTAATTGTTTCCTTGTTGCGCAATTTACCCAGGTAATTTTCAATATCAAATAAACGTGCTTTAATTGCCGTTAAGGGGATTTCATCATATGGGTTATCGACATGCACTGGAACTAACTCCCACTTGCCGTTAAACCGGTTTACAATGATGATTGCTGGAGAATAAAATTTGGCAATGAAATGAGTTAGTCGTTTAGCATGATCCGAAAATGTTAGATCTTTTGATTCTGGCTTTAAAAAACTTCGATACCAATCGAGCTGTAATTTTTGAGCTTCAATGGTTTTATGCAATTCATAATTTTCTTCTTGAAGAGATTGATCGGTACGAAATGATTCGAATCGACTCGAACTGCTAACAGAACTAATATCGGAGGCAAGCCCACGACTTTGTTGTGCTTTATTCATCTCTGATTTCATACTAAAAATTGCTTTTAAATTAGTGTTGTATTACCAATTAATATAATTGGTAATTAGAAATCTTCCATGAAAATTATTATTAACTATATTAATATATAATCTAGTATTAATATACGATCGTCCGATGAACTTGAGATAAGATTACACGAAAAACGCCTGTGATGGTAATAGGTATTTACCCTTGCCTAAAAAAGTAGGCATGATAAAACAAAAATTACTGACTAAATTTACCTTAACTATTTTAATGTTTAATGAATTGCAATTTTAGCAAACCGTCGTTTACCCACCTGATAAACTTGATTGGTGCCTGACTCGATAACTAATTTTATATCAACTACTTTAGTGCCCTCTATTTTTACTGCACCTTGTTTTAATAAGCGCAGGGATTCAGAAGTGCTACTGGTTAATTTGGCCTCTTTTAAAACATTGGCAATCGGAATAGATCCGGATTCCGTTGTTATTGTAATTTCATCAATATCATCAGGAATAGCACCGGCTTGAAATTGTTTTATAAATTGTTGTTTTGCTAAATTGCCACTGCCAACACCGTGAAATCTATCCACGATTTCTTCGGCTAATTTAAATTTAATATCACGCGGGTTGCAACCATTTTCAATTTCTTTTTTAAAGCCATTAACTTCTTCAACACTTTTAAAACTCAATAACTCGAAATAACGCCACATCAAGTCATCCGAGACAGACATTAATTTACCAAACATATCCTTTGGCGGTTCATCAATAGCAATATAATTACCCAATGATTTTGACATTTTCTGCACACCATCCAAACCTTCTAACAATGGCATGGTTAATACAACTTGCTGTTCCATTCCTCTGGATTTTTGTAATTCGCGGCCAACTAATAAATTAAATTTTTGATCGGTACCACCGAGCTCAATATCGGCTTGCATTGCAACAGAATCATAACCTTGTATTAACGGATATAAAAATTCATGTATCGCGATCGGCTTACCTGATTTATAACGTTTACTAAAATCATCTCGTTCAAGCATTCGGGCAACCGTGTGTTGTGCTGCAAGTTCAATAATACCTTTAGCTCCTAAGTCATTTATCCAGCTTGAGTTAAACATTATCGTGGTTTTATTCGGATCCAGTATTTTAAATATTTGTTCTTTATAGGTTTCAGCATTTTCCTGAACCTGTTGCTCTGTTAAAGCTGGTCGTGTTGCTGACTTACCGGTTGGATCACCGATAAGACCGGTAAAATCCCCAATCAGAAACAAGACATCATGCCCAAGATCCTGAAATACGCGAAGTTTATTAATTAAAACAGTATGCCCCAGATGCAAATCGGGTGCAGTTGGATCAAAACCGCACTTCACACGCAATGGCGAGCCTTTTTTAAGCTTGGCGATTAATTCTTCTTCCACCAATATTTCATCACAACCTCGTTTTATTAATTCGAGGGTTGATTGAAGATCACTATTGCCTGCTGATGTCATAAATACGCCTTACTAAATATTGCTAAATGTGAAATTTTTAAATCTACAAAACATGCAAGGTTACCATAAATAATATACCTAACGATATTGCTAATTAAGTAATTATTCATTATTAATATTGATGAAATCTATGCTGCGTTATTGACCAAACAGGCTGTTTCAAGCTATGGTTGTATTATAAAATAATTTAGGAAAATCCGTGAATTACAACTCTTTCTTAAAAAAAGACTATAAGAACATTTCGCTATCAGGCAATTCATCAAAAACACCTGTTTGGCAAAAATCGAGACGTGGCGTAAAACGCATTCATGTCGTATTAGTGGTCTGTTTGTTGCTAGTGACCAGTGGCATATTACTATCAATACCCGATCAGGCTGAGGCCACTCGCGCGAGTATTCGCCAATCCGATAACGGCATAACTAATAACCAGATTACTATCGATTTAAAATTAAAATATGATGATGAAATCTCCTATATTGATGCTCCCGAGCTAAATGAGACTTCAATACTCCCTGTCATTGATTCTATACCAGAGCCAGTCAGAATTTCACCTGAAAAAACGACACCTAAAAATGTTACAAGCAAAACAAATTCAGTTTTTAGCAAATCAAAATGGATAACACAAAAAGTTAAGTCAGGTGAATCATTAGCGCTAATTTTTAAGAAGTCAAAATTAAACCCTCGTGAACTTCATGACATAATAAAGCTCGGCAAATCCACTAAGGCGCTTAAGTCTATTCAACCGGGTCAGGAATTAAAATTTCGAATATCCGATAAAGGTGCGTTACAAGAACTTCTCTATATCCAGGATTCATTACGTTCACTGCATGTCATGAAATTTAGTCATGGTTTTCAAGCCACTCCAATTGTAAAAACAATTGAAAAACGAATTACACATGCACAAGTTGTTATACACAATTCATTATTTGAAGCTGGCCTATCTGCCGGTTTGTCTAATACCTTAATTATGGACTTAGCCGGTATCTTTGGCTGGGATATCGATTTTGCGCTGGACATTCGCTCGGGTGATCAATTTAGTATTGTCTACCAGGAACATTATTTAGAAGGCAAGAAAATTCGTGATGGCGTAATTCTGGCGGCTGAATTTATTAATCAAAAAAGGCGTTATCAGGCAATTCGATTTACCGACAAAAAAAATAGAACAGACTATTACACACCAGAAGGGCTCTCAATGCGTAAAGCCTTTTTACGAACACCAGTTGATTTTAGACGAATCAGTTCACGCTTTGGTAAACGCAAACATCCGATATTAAATTATATGCGACTACACAAAGGTGTCGATTACGTAGCGCGTCGAGGTACACCGGTTCGAGCTTCAGGTGATGGCAAAATAGTTCATAAACGCCGTAAGGGTGGCTATGGTAGAACAGTTATAATTAAGCATGGCGGTAAATACAGTACACTCTATGCCCATTTGCAAGGCTACAAGAAAGGCTTATATGTAGGCAAAAAAATAAAACAGGGGCAAACCATCGGTTATGTTGGCACCTCCGGTCGTTCTACCGGCCCGCACTTACATTATGAATTTCGAGTCAATGGTGTGCATCGAAACCCGTTAACGGTAAAACTACCAAATGCCAAACCAATCAATAAAGAATTTAAAGCCGAATACTTATCCTATGCTACAAAGATGATAGCGCAATTAGACAGTTACAATAAAATATCAGTTGCGCTTAATAATAAATAATTTTTACCGTACTTCGCGGTTAAAGGTTTATTAATGTATAAATAACATCACTGCTGTCCCGTTAACTTGAGATAAATTATAAAAATGCTTACAGTTAGTACGTTTCAAATCAAGTTTACACCACCGGACATGAAACCGGTACAGCCTGCTAAAGACTCGCTAGTCGCCATCCATGGCCGCTCGACTGCTTCATCCATGAAGCAGACGGTCTTTATCAGGCTGTACCGATTCCATATCCTCACATTTTTACTCGTTTCAAAGTTAACGAGACAGCAGTGAAATAATATATGGATGGAAATTACATAGGATTAATGTCAGGTACCAGTGCTGATAGCATTGATGCTGTTATTGTATCGATATTCAATAATAATTTAAAATTACAACATACATACTCACACCCCATTCCAAAAGCAATACAAGAAAAAATCTGGTCAATGAACAGTTCCAATCAGGATGAATTAAAATCCATGTTGGAGCTGGATAACCAACTTGGTTTTTTATTTTCTGAAGCGGTAAATACTATTTTAAAAAAATCAGCTATCGATAAAAAGTCTATTGTCGCTATTGGTTCACACGGTCAAACTGTTCGGCATTATCCTGGTTCAGAATTTCCATCAAGCCTACAAATTGGTGATGCCAATATTCTTGTGGAACAAACTGCTATATCCACGGTTTGTGATTTTCGTCGTGCCGATATCGCCGCCGGTGGACAGGGTGCACCTTTAGCTCCTGCATTTCATCGATTTAAATTTCAAGATAAGGATATTAACCGTGTGATTGTTAATATTGGTGGTATTGCAAATATTAGCTATTTGCCATCAAGCAAAATGGATTCCAAATCTATTTGTGGTTTTGATACTGGCCCCGGTAACGGGCTTCTGGACGAGTGGATTCAAAAACACAAACAACACGCTTTTGACAAAAATGGAGAATGGGCGAAATGCGGTAAAATTGATAATAAATTATTACAGCAATTATTAAATGATTCATACATTAATAAACCACAGCCAAAATCAACCGGACGCGATTATTTTAACTTAGTCTGGCTTGAATCAATATTAAAAAATGATAAAATAGATAACAATTTAAAACCAGAAGATATTCAAATGACGCTATGTGCACTAACTGCTCATAGTATCTGTAATGCTGTCAAATCACTATCTGATGTTAGTGAGCTCTATGTTTGTGGTGGTGGGATTCATAATGACACACTAATGAATTTATTAACTGAATTACTAGATAACTTAAAAAGCCCGGTTTCCTGTAAATCAACTGAGGAACTGGCATTAAACCCGGATTGGGTTGAAGCATGTGCTTTTGCCTGGCTTGCCAAACAACGTCTTGAAAATAAGCCTGGAAATTGTCCTGAAGTAACCGGGGCAAAACATGAATGTATTTTAGGTGCAGTTTATAAACCGTTCAATGTTATTTAAGAACGGATGCAACAGTTGATAATAACTGGCTTCCCACAAATGGTTTTGAAATGACATCTTTAATTGAAGAAACATTATAATTTGGATTTTTGATTAACTCATTATTTCCAGAACAAACAATAACAGACATGTTTTTAGAAAATTTACTGCACTCTTTGGCAAGCTCTATCCCGGTTAGATTTGGCATTGTTAAATCAGTAATCAGTAAATCAAATTGTTCTGGTTTATTTTTTACGAGCTCAAGTGCTTTTTCACTATTGGTAAACACTGTTGTTTGATAACCGTGTAATTTTAAATATTCACCCAGATAATCTGCAACGGGTTTTTCATCATCGACCACAAGAATTCTTAGCTTGTCAGTCGCTTCTACAACTGGAATATCTTTAGATCTACTCTCAATGGCTTGAACATTTTTAATTGCTGGAAAATATAATTCAAATGACGCACCTTGTCCTACAATTGAATTAACACAGATATGTCCTTTATGTTGATGCACAATCCCGTGGATTACTGATAAGCCCATTCCTGGACCATCACCAAATTCTTTTGTGGTGACATAGGGATCAAATATTTTATTCAACGATTTTGAATCTATGCCCTTACCGGTGTCATCAATACTGAAAACAACATAACCGCCATCAAATGTTTCATGACAGGATTTACAAACTTGTTCGTGATCTGAATCCAGATTTTCATATGCTACCGTAATTTTAATTTGACCTTTACCGTCCATTGCTTCTTTTGAATTTAAACAATGATTCATAATGATTTGTTCTATTTGAATTGGATCTATTACGATGCTTGGTAAATTATCTTCAATTTTTAACGCGATATCAATTGTAGTCGGGAATGAAGATTTTATTAATTTAACGACTTCCTTTACTAAGGGCTGTAAAGAAACATTTGAAGAATTACCGCCACTATCTCGACTATAGGTTAGTAATTGAGATATTAAATCACGGGCTCGTGCACCCGCCACCAGAATTTCTTCCTGGTAGGTTACCAGCCTGCTTTCAGGATCGTTTAATAAAAATTCTTTTGTTAACTCCGCATAACCCATAATTGAAGCGAGGATGTTGTTAAAATCATGTGCGATGCCACCAGTTAACTGCCCCAGAGCTTTCATTTTATGAGATTGCCTTAATTGGGTTTCTAATCGTTGACGATCAAACAGTGTTTGTTTTGTTTCGGTAATATCACTATGAGAACCGGAAATAAACAGTATATCACCTGCGTTATCGTATGAAGCCATTGCTCGAATATGAATCCACTTATAATTATTTTGTTTTGTTAATAATCGGTATTCAAAATCAAGAGCATTGCTTGTTGAATCCAGCAAATTGATACAGTGAATCAGTGATTTTCCTGAGTCATCAGGATGTATTAAACTACGCCATTCATTATAATTATGAGGAAAATTTTCACCTGAGTAACCTAGCATTTCTTTCCAACGACTTGAAAAAAATATCTCACCTGTTTTAACATTCCAATCCCACATACCATCATTAGTACCGCGTACCGCTCTGGTATAACGATCTTCGCTTGTTTCCAGGGCTTTTTCAATTTTAGTTTTTTCAATACTGAGATTTGATTGATCAATACAATGTTTAATGCGAATTTTAATATTCTCAGAAATATAGGGCTTATTAATAAAATCATAAATTCCCTCGGCAAATAAATTTGTAGCGGAATCAATGTCTTTATTATCAATAATCACCATTGATAATAAATTTTTCTGGATTTTATTTATTGATTTTAAAATTTCTGAATTTTCAACGAAACAGGATTTGTAGTCTAATAATATAATTGTAGGCTTAGTCGTTTTAATGGTGATTTCAAGATTGTTACTATTAGTATAGATATCGACTTTGTAATTGAGACTTTGAAGAATTTTATCGAGTTTCAGGGCTTCATTAATATCTTTATCAATGATTAAAATGGATCCATTTATTTGATTATTTTCTGACATTAGATTCACATGACAAGTTTGAATTTAATAAAGCTTGTCAAACTCCTGATAATACACAATATCAATCTTATTCCTGGTAATTAACGATTATCTAAATTAACGTACTTTCGAACAGGCTCACCAATATAAACCTGTGTTGGCCTGAATATTCGATTATCACCTAATTGCTCGCGCCAATGTGCCAGCCAACCTGCAGTACGTGAAATAGCAAATATTGCTGTAAATTGGTCCTTAGGAATTCCCATTTCTTCATATAAAATTCCTGAATAAAAATCTACGTTTGCAAATACGCCTTTTTTAGATAAGCGATCTTCACAGACTTGTTCAACCATTTTAGCCAATTCAAAACGCGGGTTTATATTGCCACCCCTTGATTCAATAAACTGATCAACTAATTTTTGTAATATTGTTGCGCGAGGATCTTTTGTTTTATATTCCCGATGACCCATTCCCCAAATTACTTCTTTATTTGCTAATTTTTTATCAATGTATTCTTCTACTTTATCGGGGCTTTCGATTTCATCGAGCATATCGAGTACGCGTTCATTAGCACCACCGTGCAAAGGACCAGATAATGTGCCAATTGCCGATGCCATGACACAATTTGGGCCTGCCAAGGTTGAACCATTGACCAACACTGCAAAGGTCGATGCATTTATAGTATGCTCGGCATGCAAGATCAGGCAAACATCCATTATGTGTGCCAACTGTGGATCGGGCTCTTTCCCGGTAAACATGTATAAAAAGTTTTCTGCGTAATTCAAATCTGTGCGTGGTGCTATAGGATCGTATCCATTTCGAATATGTTCCCACATGGCTACCATGGTTGCCATACGAGCGATAATTTTAATCGACATGTTATTAATGTAATTCAAATCATCACATTGTGAACCACCGATTAAACAATCATTCCCAGGATAAAACATACCCAGGCTGGAAACGGATGTTTGTAGCATTTCCATTGGATGTCCAGACGAAGGTAAGGTTTTCATTAGATCACGAATCTGATATTTTACTCGTCGATTATCACGTAAATTATTATCAAATTCCGCTAACTCAGTCGCTGTTGGCAAATAACCATCTAATAACAATAGTGCCGTTTCTTCAAAACAGCTGTGTTCCGCTAATTCTTCGATAGGATAACCGCGATAGGCAAGAATACCCTTCTCTCCGTTGATATCGGATATATTGGATTTTGTGGCTGGAACCCCGGCAAGGCCTGGTAAATATTCTGTCATCAACAACTCCATCTATTAGCAAACTAATTGCAGCTATTTACTATAAAAATATAAACAAGAAAACTAAATGAATACAAATCATTAATTTTGGTATGGCTCACGCTATGTGACACATACTGGGCAATAACACTATAAATAATAGCTCAGTCTACACTATGTCTATATAGTCTATACAATTTTTATTATAGATTTAATGTTTGAGCGGTACTTTAGCCGGATAACAAATGGCTAATATTTGCTCAATTAATGGACGTTAAACAGTATTTCTGAAATACAGCCAGAACGGTTAAATTGAAAATGATGAGCCACAGCCACAGGTAGTGGTTGCATTCGGGTTATTTATTACAAAAAGCGAGCCTTCCAGGCTAACTTTATAATCTACTTCTGAGCCCACTAAATATTGAAAACTCATTGGATCGATAATAATTGCAACACCATCATTTTCCACAACAGTATCACCATCTTGGACATTTTCGTCAAAGTTGAAACCGTATTGAAAGCCAGAACAACCGCCACCAGACACAAAAACACGTAATTTAAGCTGAGGATTGCCCTCTTCTTCAATTAAAGTCTTAATTTTTGCTGCTGCATTGTCAGTAAATGTAATTTCCTGACTATCGGCTTGTGTTGATTGATTTGCTGACATGGCACCTTACTCCGAAATATTTAACTCAAGAATACTTATATTGATATGTAATAGTATATCAGTATACTCTTAATTAGAATATAGTACTTGAGTGTTTTAATCAAGATTCTTCTTTATTATTGGCAACCTTTTCCTTGATTGACACAACTGATTGATTTTCTGAAGATTCTGAACGATGAACCAAGTTGCCATTGACTTCAGCACCCATCGCCATCTCAATTAGGCTGTAATAAACATTGCCATTCACACGCGCATCTGCGGCTAGTTCAATATGCTCTAACGCATGCACATCACCGATAATCGTGCCATTTAGCACAATATTAGCTACTTTTACCTCACCTTCTACAACCCCACGTTCACTCAAGGTCAGTACTGAGCCAGTGCCCTGTTCCGATAAAACATTACCTTTAATTAAGCCATCAACATGAAGTCCGCCATTAAAAATAATATCGCCTCGAATTTCAGTGTTTTGGCCAATGAGTGAGTCAATTTTGGCAGATTGTTTCGGTTTTTTGGTCTTTCCAAACATGGGTTTTTACTCCTTAAATGGCCAATCAAATACTTTTTCGATCATGTCTTTTTCTTTTCCTCTCGGAAGCACTTGCAAACTGACACGTTTCGCTAAAAATTGCTCGGGCAGACTTATGTTGCCTTTAAAATTCTGAAAGTATTTAAATTTAAATTTTAATTCTTTAACATGCTTCTCAGTTAATTGATTCAAATGCAGCAATTTTTGATGCCCATTTTCAATACCCTCTATATTCAAGCGTATCTTACCTTGAGCAAGTCTGCTGTGTTTCAGAACCTGAGTTAATGATATTTCGTAACGATAACCGCGTAATTCACCATTCGGTATCAACTTATAACTCTGTAAGTGTAACCCTCGAGAAGCACTTCGTGGCGATATAATACCACGATAAAATGCCAGCTCACCATTTAACTCTAAAATCTCAGCTTGCAAGGCTTTTAACGACGTGTTTACCTCGTCATAGGCTTTTCTTTCTACCTGTGCTGCACGCTCCATCACGGCATTTTCTTCACGTAATAATTCGATTTGTTCTTCAGAAGAATTAATTGTTGATTCGAGCTGCAAAAACTCCTGACGAACATTTAAACTGTCATAACCTGCACGAAACCGACCATATTCAAACAATGCCCAGGCAGCGAGTGCAATGGATATCAAAATCGAAACAAAAATAATTCGGGTCACCCAGGGACGGTGTAATGTAACTACCATTTCACTCATAGTGCGGTGTCCCCAATCTGTCTCTGTTTGTAAATCATGATTTAATAATAGCTTCTAACTCACTCAATTACGGCATCACGGAAATTAAATCTAATCCGGAGTTTTCAGGTAAGTCAAACATCAAATTCATGTTTTGAACAGCCTGTCCTGATGCACCTTTTACAAGATTATCAATGACAGACAGGATCACCACGGTATTATTGTCTTGGGGTCGGAACACACTAATGCGACAAACATTACTACCTCGAACAAAACGGGTTTCAGGGTGCACACCGGCAGGTAAAACATCGACAAACATTTCATCTTGATATCGTGTTTCATACAATTGTTGTAGATCGACACTGGTATCAACCACGGTTGCATACAGTGTGGCATGAATTCCCCGAACCATCGGCACCAAATGCGGCACAAAAGTTAGTGACACGGGACTATCAGCGGCTACTTGCAGCCCTTGACAAATTTCAGGTAAATGTCGATGCCCGGAAACGGCATAAGCTTTAAAACTTTCACCCATTTCAGCCATTAAGGTGCCCACGTTAGCACCTCGCCCGGCACCACTAACGCCGGATTTAGCATCGGCGACCAAATGCGTTAAGTCGGTTAATTTATTTTCAACTAGCGGTAAAAAACCCAGCTGCACTGCTGTCGGGTAACACCCGGGGTTTGCTACCAGACGTGCTTTTTTAATTTTGTCTCGATTAATTTCAGGTAATCCGTAAACTGCTTCATTGAGCAACTCCGGGCAACTGTGTTCCATGGCATACCATTTCTGCCATTCAAGCGGATCTTTTAAACGAAAGTCTGCCGCTAAATCGATTACCTTGACACCGGCTTCGAGAAGCTCAGGCGCCATTGTCATTGCTGTGCCGTTTGGCGTTGCAAAAAAAACCACATCACACTGTTTTAATTTAACGACATCGGGTGCCGAAAAAGCGAGATCAATATAACCACGCAAATTTGGAAACAAACTGGCCACAGCACTGCCCTGTTCTGCACGCGAAGTAATGAGCTCAATTTGCACATTTGGATGCTGCGCTAAAAACCGTAGAAGCTCGACGCCTGTATAACCTGTTGCACCAACAATTCCTGCTTTAATCATAATATTTCATCTTCGTTAATTACCGACTTTACGCCATAAGGCATACTATATGATAGATTATAGTAAAACGCATTAGTATTTCACGATTTTGTAAAATAGTGAATATTTTTCGTCTTTGAATAAAGTAGCCGAACAACAGCTAATTGTAGATTATTTACAGCTCAAAACGATAGAACAATCAATACGCGACTCAAATACATTCTATCGAATTATAAATAACCGATGCAAGTATGATATTTTGGCTCAGGTATGATGATATAATTCATTAAATTTAACGTCAAAAATAAAATTATTTTTAACTCAATCAATTAATGAAATTAACTAAATCGACAACTGTTGCTATTGTAATTAGTCTTTTGACACTTTTTCTTGTGGTTTCATTATTATATTCAGTTGGCACTGGTTTAAAACAAGCGCCTGATATTACCGTAATTGATTTAAAAGGAAATTCGATCTCACTTAAATCATTACGCGGGAATCCGGTACTTATTACTTTTTGGGCCAGTAATTGCGGTATTTGCATGAAGGAATTTCCCGAACTGGTCAAACTCTACCATGAGTTATCATCTCGCGGACTGAAAATGATAGGTATCGCGATGCCGTATGATTTACCACGAACAGTTGTTGAAGTTGGTCATTTTTATTCTGTACCCTATCCACTGGTTTTGGATTCATCTACAAAAGCAACCATGGCTTTTGGCAATGTTAAAAATACCCCAACCTCATTTTTAATCGCTCCAGATGGCAAAATAGCATTACAAACAGTTGGTGCGGTTGATATCAATTATATAAAAAAAAATATAAATAAAAAGAACAAAACCATGCCGAGAAAGAACGGCAATATCAGGCTCAGCTCAAGTC